>CAMLER010000560.1 GCA_946478915.1 uncultured Chryseolinea sp. | reverse complement strand
TAGACAACTGGCCCGCAAAAATGGTGAGCCTGAACAAATTAGTGGCAAGCAGGAATATTTTGAAAACCTGATCAACAAGTTTATTTGATTGGATGTATTAACTCAAAGGCCGCCGGTATCCTCAAAACTCCGGCGGCTTTTTTATTTGAGCCATTTTTTCAGCGGTATCACGAATAATCCGACTTCTTATCGCATTGGAACTTCTGACTTCAGGAACTGGATGTAACTTGCTCAAAATGAGTTCTATGAAGCTATTAACTGTTTTGTTTGTCCTGGCGGCAACTATAGCTGAAGCGCAAGTTGTTACTTATGGGAACTTCAAACTGGCCGACCAGGAGATCATGTTTCAAAAGATCGTCGCGCTTGATTCGATATCAACCTCAAAGCTTGAAGCATTCTATAAGACGCTTCCCTATGTGTCGAACCTGTCAGTCCGAAATGGAAATGTGATCTTCGATGTCAATGATCTAACGGTCGACTATAAGAAATTTCAATTCACGCAGGTAGGTACGCCGCCGATCATTCAAACTGGAAAATATAGCGGAGCGGTTGAAGTAGGAGCGAAGGATGGAAGGTATCGGATAACTTTTCACGCTATCAAACTTACAGGCGACATCGGTTATAAAAAAATTACAGAGAAAGACGATTTGACCAGTTACGCGTGCAAAAACAATGGGACTGTATTATCACAGGATTGGTGCCGGCCCAATATGCTTGGATTGCTGGACCAGTCGTTTACGGATAAACTCCAATATGTTGAGCCTGATAAAAAGAAAATCAGTGATGACTGGTAACTAATTAATAACTAGCGAAATATTTAAGGGACAACCTTGACTAAGGTAATAGGAGAGCGGTGACCGAAAGGTAATCAGTGATCGGGTTATCGGTTGTCGGTTGGTTCAATTTAGATTTGCTGTGTTATATATCTAGCGCAGATGTAAATCCCATTCCCACGATTAACGGATAACGCCGGGCAATTTCTTATCTTGCAATCGCTTTGCTAAAAGCTACCATTTTTTAATAGTACAGTCCATCATATGGATATAAAAGTTATTGCTTTCGACGCCGACGATACCTTGTGGGATAACGAAAATTACTTTCAGGAAGTCGAAAATAAATTCTTCGAACTAATGGAGGAATATCTGCCGCAGCACAGCGTGGCTAGGGAACTTCTTCGTGTTGAAATACAGAATCTGCCGCTGTATGGTTATGGAATCAAAGCATTTATGCTGTCGATGATTGAAACGGCAATGGCAATTTCAAATAAGACAATTAACGTTAGCGTCATTGAAAAAATAATCGCCTACGGACGTGAGCTATTGGATAAGCCCATACAAAAGTTAGACGGTGTTGATGACGTTCTTGAGAAGTTGAAAGAAAGATACCGTTTGGTAGTTGCCACAAAAGGAGACCTTCTGGATCAGGAAAGGAAACTTAAGAAATCAGGTATAGAACATTATTTTCACCATACTGAGATCATGTCGGAAAAAGGTGAAAATGACTTTCGCAAGTTGATCAAGCATCTTGATATACCGCCGCAAAATTTTATGATGATTGGGAATTCTCTCAAATCAGATATTCTGCCAGTCTTAAATATCGGGGGGCACGCAATCCATATTCCCTATCACGTCACGTGGGGACACGAAAGGATCGAATACGAAGTCAAGCATGATAATTTCAAACAGTTCAAGTGTATACGGGATATTCTAACCGTCCTGTAACAATTTAGGGACAGATTATCGCGTTGTTAACAGTCCGACGATTGGAAACTTATTCGTTTCTTGATTGTTTGGAGTAGAGGCACATTATTCAGATTTTCAAAATCGTTTTTCTTAAAAGATAATAGATGAACATATTCAGTATTTCAATACCGGTGGTTTACGCAAACGTATGCCTGCTGCTGGTGAGAATATCGGTGGGATTGTTCATGCTGCTCGCGCATGGCTTGCCAAAACTAAATCGACTCACATCCGGCGAACCGATCAAGTTCGCTGATCCATTCGGTCTTGGTCCGGATATCTCGCTTGGAATGGCAGTGTTTGCGGAGGTGTTGTGTTCCTTCCTGATTATAATCGGGTTAGCCACACGACTCGCAAGTATTCCACTTATCATCACGATGACTGTTGCAGTAACTGTTGCCCATGGAAGCGACCCATTTTCTGTCAAAGAGAAACCGCTGCTTTTCATCCTAGTTTTTTTAATGTTGCTGGTTTTTGGCAGCGGCCGTTATTCTATAGACGGTCTCATTTCCGGCCCGAAGAAAATCAAATCAGAATTTGAGTGATGACTTCCGACAACAATTCAAAAACGTCCACTACAGATTTTTATAATTAAGCGTGCTTTTTTCAAGCACATGACTTCACCTAACGCGAACCTTTCTTCAATGAGACAAGGTATTCCACCAAATCAATTAAGTCCTGTTCCGACATCGCGCTGGCCAGTTCAGGCATGAGTGAGATTTGTTGCCGTTCTGTGTTACTAATTGCACTGCGGTTGTAATTCGCCGACGAACCGCCTGGAAAATTAATTGTGAACTCGTTCGGCGTTTCGCTTGCGATAATTCCCATGGACTCTGTTCCATCATGAAGTCGCACGAGTGTGGTCTCATAACCAAAGCTCACACCTTCATTGGGATAAAGGATCGACCGGTACAATCCTTCCCTGGAAAGCTTTTCACCGATCACGGAAAGTTCGGGTCCAAATGAAACACCGGTATCTTTTACCTTATGACACGTCGTACAGTGTTTTTCAAAAATAGTTTGTCCCCGCTTCGCATCACCGGTCGATGCTAATAATTGTTTGATAGGTGGTAACTTTGTTCCTTTTGCTGCCGGCGCTGGAAGGTATTCAGCTGCTTCGCGCTGAATTTTGCTGCGATAGACATTAAACAAAACTGCGCCAGCCGGTGGTTCTAATTCGGTATCAAATTCAGCATCCTTAACAAGCGCAAGAAGCTTTTCTTCGCCTGGCCATGTACTGCCGAGAACTTGTATCGCTGTCGTCCTTATCTCACGTGATAAACTTCTATCTTTCACAACACCTGCAACCAGATCGAGGACTTCAGAATTGCTTTTGCCTTTCATACTCTCGAGAAGTATTAACGACGCGGAGTCGTTTTTGTGAAGCAGTGGCTTAATAGATTGTATTGCATTGAACTTAAAGAGTAAGCCAGTCGCCGCCGCAGCAATTTCACCTGGTTGGCCAGTGGCCATTGTCACAAGCTCATTTTTTCTATCCTTCAAATCAAACTTTTCAACCAATTCAATGAAGGTAAGCGTCCCCTTTGTTTCATTCAAAACTTCATTAAGGGCAGTCCTGAACTTCGGTGTCCAGACAGCATGGCGAGGGTCGATTTGTTGGAAAACCAGCGTATTAATTTCTTTTTCATCTTCGCGAGAAAGACCGATCAGAGACGTGAGAACAGTCGTCTTATTAATGGTATCGTGAAAATCGAATGCGCGGAAGTAACGGAGGTACTCATTCTTACTTTTAGTCTCTTGAATTAATTGCGCTAGCAAGGGGAGTGCTGCTGCGGATCGAGATCTCCAAATAAGGTCCTGATGTGCTTTCCTTTGTGGATCAAGATCGACCCGATGCAGGAATGCATTGAAAAACAGATCCGCATGCAAATCCGAACCGATTCCCAGAGCCTCAAGGTACCATCTATCCTTTCCATCATATTTTCTGGCAAGATCAACCCAAAGTTCCGCGGCTGAGGTACTACTGGACT
>CAMLER010000559.1 GCA_946478915.1 uncultured Chryseolinea sp. | reverse complement strand
TACTCCACTTTGTGACCTTTGAGCGTACTTTGTGTCCTTCGTGACCCTGCATTTTATGAACCTGCCGCCTTTTAACTCGGGGTCAACTTCTAATTTGCTATGATGGTATTTTATCAGGGTCGATCGGGGAAAAGGAATAAGGATTAAGGGACAGGTATAAGGTATAAGCTGACTCTGCTAATTCACATATACAGCGAAATCATTTCACCACCACACTCACGGCTTTACGCGGTACCCATACTTGCATTTCACCTTTACCGCGATTTGCCCAGGAAAAATATGGTATCGCTGTGACATTCTCTTTAACAGTTTCAACAACAGATCCATCGCTCGAGGGCCTCACGACAGAAGCCTCACATTCAATGGTAGTAACCCCACCCAATAAGTCTGCCTGGAATTTTGAAGTAGCCTTAGCGTTGTCGGGCAGAATGATATTCCAGGCCTTTCCGTTGTTATCCGGATGTTCAAAGCAATAGACCAGCGGGCCGCGCTCAAGAGCTACCTTTCCCACATTTTCCTTCACCTTATCGCTTGAAAAAACTCTTCTCACCTGCATAGGCAAGACAAGATTGATCACATCACTTTTATTCCAAACCCTGTCGATCACAGCATACCCGTTGTTCATTACATAAGGAACTACTTTCCCATTCAGCATAAGCTGAAACGATGTCGATCCTGCATCAACATATTTGTATGTCTCACCTGGTACAGGAATCCCTTGAGCCCACCCCGGAATTCTTATGTTGAGTTTGAATTTTGCTTTCCTGTCAGGGGTAACGTGAATCGTGTTGTTTCCCTCCCAGGGATAATTCGTTTCTTGACGAACATGCACTTTGGTATTATTTAGCGATACTGTTGTGTTGCTTCCGACAAAAAGATTTACCCAGACCGCATCATTAGATTTCGCATAAACATAATCCCCCAGAGATGCAATCAACCTCGATATATTCGAAGGACAGCACGCAGTACCAAACCATTCACTCCTGCCATGCTTCCCAGAGGAAGCCAGCGGATTTCCATAAAAAAACCTGTCACCGCTCAATGAGAGTCCATCAAGCGCACCATTGTATAAACTTCTTTCCAGTACATCGACGTATTTGCTTTCACCAGTGAGCATATTCATGCGCTGATTCCAGAATACCATTCCAACCGATGCACATGTTTCGCAATACGCGCTTTCATTTGGAAGATCGTAGTCAACGCTGAATCCTTCATTGCTTCCCGATGAACCAATTCCACCCGTGATGTACATGTTGCGATAAACAACATCTTCCCAAACTGTTTTCATAGAACTCATGTAGCCGGCATCGTTCTTGGCTGCTGCCACGTCAGCTGCACCGGTGTATAAATACATTGCCCGAACAGCATGACCTGTTATCTCCTTTTGCTCTTTAACTGGTACACCATCCTGACAGTAATCAGGGTTTTTCCATTGATCCCATATTACGCCTTTACCAAAACCACGACCCCGTTGCTGCAAAAACCAGTCAGATAAATCCAGATACTTTTTGTTTCCGGTAGCGCGGTACAGTTTCACCAAAGCAAGTTCTATCTCCTGGTGTCCTGATACCCAGGGAGTGTTACGCTTTGGAAAAGTCTCCTCGATATGATCTGCAAAGCGAATAGCAACATCCAGCAACTTTCTTTTTCCAGTAGTATTATAGTATGCGACTGCTGCTTCGATCAAATGGCCAGCACAATAGTCTTCATGCTTTTCCATGTCAGTCCAACGTTTATCGAGACCCATCAGACTGTAGTATGTATTTAAATATCCATCAGGTTCCTGTGCGGCTGCAATCTTGTCGATCCATTCATCTGCTTTCATTTCCAGCGACGCATCCGGATAATTCTTCAAGGAGTATGCGATGGCCTCCAATGCCTTATATACATCTGAGTCATCAAAATAGATACCCTCATGTTTCTCCCCTTTCTTCCTGGCCACCTTCTCGAAATTTTCAATTCGCGGCGTCTTAACTTCGGTCTGATCAATGCAGACCGGAACCGTGACTCGCGCAACTTTTTCAATCCTGGGTTTCCAAAAATTATCGGTGATCTGAACGTTTGAAAAATTGACTGCCTCAATCTGAGGAAACGCGCTTTGCGCATTAGCATTCGAGAAAAATATTAGAAAGCAAAGTATCCCTGCCGTTGTTATAATGTTCCGCATATTTCAAATTTACATTTCTTCGGATATATAAAAACATTTCCTAAACTCTACTTTGTCAAGTTGTAATGCGTTGGGTCACAAACCGGATGGCTATCGGGTGCCTATCGGTGCACCACGACATAATTCATAACTTGAAAAAGGAATAGGGAATAAGGAATATGGATGGCGTCGGATAGTGCACGTCTTATTCCCTACTCCCTATCCTTCCTTCAAAAAACGCAACATGACAAAGTAGGATTAATCATTTTCGATTTGAGTAGCCTCAGCGTTGTTTCCCGCAGCAGCATGGACATTCGGTTCGTTCTAAAGACATTATCATAGCATTTTGACGTTGGATCAATCGCATCTAAAACCAAAAGCCTTTCTTTGGATTCTAATAAAGTGTATTTTTCACACTAATATATAATCCCCCTTCCCTATGAACAGAAAATTTATTATCCATATCAACCCCCTCATGATATTATTCCCAATTATGGTTGTTATGGTCCAATGTGTAAATGGTCCTAAATGGCAGGAAAAAAATGATGAACTGATAACCCAACACAACCTAGCCAAAAGGGAGCTTGCCGGTCTTCCCGAAAGCCTGATTCGTTCTAATCTGAATGAGGAACAAGTCAAAAGTCTCGACAGCATTGGTACCACACAGCTATACCCGGGTGTGAATGCAAATATTTTCTGGGGCTCAGGCATTACGGTTGCCAGGCTTCAGCTTGAGCCGAATGCAGAGATCTCCGAGGAGGTGCTGCTTGCAGATAAATTTCTTTTTGTGATCGACGGATCGATTGATCAACTTATCAACGGGTCGAAAGTAAATATGATAGGAAAGAAGAGAGAGGAGCCCGATGGCATACATAGCGGTACGCCACGTACCGATTTCGTTTACCTTCTCAAAGGTTCCAAAAGTGCGTTAAAGGCTGGCACATCAGGAGCCACTCTTCTTGAACTTCACAGTCCCGCCCGCTTAGACTACTTGCAAAAATCCGGTTACAAAGATCTTCCGATTGAAATTGCTGATGTTGCAACCACTGAAGCCCCCAACGTTGAAGCAAATTTTATATATGACCTGTATGATATTCAACTGTTCAATCTGGCTCCGGGAGCGCATTCGCGGCTGATATCCGGAAGAAATATGCAATTGAGCTTCATATCTATGGATCCCAATTCCGTCTTTCCATATCACATTCACCCGGAGGAACAAATGATGTTGATTTTGCGAGGGGGAGTTGACGAAACTCTTCTTGATCGCAAACAATCAATGAAAGTGAACGATGTCATTCGTATTCCGGGAAACATGGTTCACCTGGCAGAAATTGGCGAGGAAGGCGCCGATGTTCTGGATATCTTTTGGCCAGTGCGAACTGATTACCTGGAAAAAGAAAAAGCAGCGATGGCAGCTTACAGGGCTATTATTCCGAGAGATGCAAAATTGGAGTTAGTCGTTGACGGCAAGAAGACAAATCCAGAATTGAATTTCGCTGAGGGGCCAAAGTGGATGAACGGTAAAGTATATTTTTCCAATATGTATTTTGACAAGGATTTTAATGCAGATCCCAAAAAAAGCTCAACTGTCGAACTCGATCCATCCGGCAGTTATAAAAATAT
>CAMLER010000558.1 GCA_946478915.1 uncultured Chryseolinea sp. | reverse complement strand
CGTTATCCGTGGAGTGTGCCACCAAGTCGTTTGCCGGTCATAATCTAACGTAATGCATCACCCACCATCTTACAAGGCAGTACCTACTTGAAATAACAGCCACGGCGAAAAACACAGTGATAAGTCGTTAATGTATTAGCCCATTTTTTGCCGAATCCTAATTACGGATGAAATGACTCTACAAGAATATAGAAGTAGCATTAGCGGATAACGGATAACGAATAACCGTGGCACGCTCTACGGATAACGGATAACGAATAACGGATAACGGATAACCGATCAGGCGCGGTTATAAACCTTCAAAACCGTCTCTCTCAACGGTTCGCCGGCAGCGGAGCACAAAAATGCCATAGCATCCGCAATGACTTCCGGTTTTACCCAGGCAGTGAAGTCCTTATCGGGCATAGCCTTACGGTTGGTTTCCGTATCGATTGTACTGGGGACAATGACAGAAGCCGTAACATTTTTCGAAGCGCCCTCTGCATTTATAAAATCGGCTAGTTTGAAGATCAGAGATTTCGATAACGCATAAGCTACTGCATTCTTTGCATCTTTTGGTTTAAGTGCCGGCCTTGCGCCAACAAATATTAATTTTCCTCCATCGGCTTGTGTCAACATATGGTTTAACAACGGACGAGCTATGTAATAGGCTGTGTCAAAGTTGATGGAGAACATCTTCCTCAGCGCCTCGCCATCAGTGTTAATAATGTCTCCCATCGCAAATCCACCAACAAGGAGTAAGGCAGCATTTAGGGTGGAATGAATGGATATTATTTCTTTCATGACGGAATTGACCGAACCCTCATTGGTAAGATCGGCTTCGTATTTATGAATGTCCCCGTCAACCGAATACCCAAGTGACTTTCCGGGCGTTACTATAACAATCACTTTATACCCTTCGCTTAAAAACTTATGTACGGCGGCCTTTCCAAGGTTGCCAGTGGCTCCTGTAATAAGAACGGTTTTTTTCATACTGAATTAATTGTCGTACGGTGGATGGACCGTTGTTTTCTCATACAGATATTTGCGGCGCTACCGTCAAGTCACTCCAAGTCTCGGTCACTGTTTTGCCTGAATATCAAACAAACTGTTCAGGACGTGTTGTCCGACCTGAGTTCCCTGCACAACGCCATTATCGCAAGCATCTCGAAAATGGATGCCTCCATAAAGTCGTGAAATTGCCGCTTCTGCTGCAGCTTGATTGAACGAATTGAATTCACGCGCTGGCAATCCAAAATAGATTTCTGATGTATCGATGAATTTAAAATTATCGCCTAGCAAATGGGTTAACACAACGGCAGCTGCAGAAGAAGCAACGCTGTGCCCGCTTGTATACTCCGGAAAGGGTGGCGTTTGAAGTTGTGGCCGCCAGGTAGGATCCAGCAGCGTATTAATTGCTGATTCAGGGCGTATGCGGTCGCTCTTATATTTTTCCTGCCAGCAACTTACAAATGCATCATGCAACGTAAGGGCTACTATTGTGTTGATCAGAATAGCGGAATCAAGCGAGATATTTGCTTTCTTACATGCAATCCCCGTAATACCCATCCAGTGGCCGGCGGGTGATATTTTTTTCAGGCCGATCGCCATATGCCCGGAATAGGTTACCGCAAATGGATTACAATCCCAGAAGTTGGCGATCGCAAGTTGTTCAGTGGTTAAGTTACGGGTAACATCATAAACTTCCTTCATCAATTTGTAAAACTCGCTTGAGGCATCTTTGCTGTATTCAATGGGTGGAATCGGCGCGAACTGACTGGCGGAATCCAGGAAAAATGACCGCACGGTGGCCCATTGGGGTTCTACAGCACCCATATATTCTGGAGGTGTGGGATACCAGTGGCCTTCCTTTTTATTAGGCGTATACCTCGTATAGGTACTCAATTTATTATACCCGTCTGTCCTCGCGTATGCGAGAACGTTTTGCGCGATCGCTTCTGCATAACGTACATTCTCGTTTATATCGCTTTGCGAAAGTTTTTTCTTCTTCCTGAAAAAAGTAAGAAGTTCCTTTTGGTTCGCCTCCAACATTGGTCCCGACGGCATAATCCCCTTACCAACTTGGAGGATCGCATAATTCGCAGCCAGAGAGAGATTGAAATTTTTGGGAACAGTGGGTGATATTCTTTCCGGATTAGCGAGGAGTTTGTCATCAATTGCTGGTAACAGTCCCGCAAAATGTGCCGCCTCATATGCTGCTAGGAGTGAATATGCATAGAAGCGACTGGCAGCAACAGGAGCTGCTACATCATGCAACATCACCTCAGATAAATGGAATACATTCCCTGAAAGCAATTGAACCTCCTGCTGATTGCGCGATTGTTTTTGCGCTATCGCGGTAACAGCAGTCAACAGCGCGGCGACGATAAAACCTATTTTTCTTAGCCTCATTTCCCTTTCAGTTTATACGCCTTAATTCCCTCGTTATTTACGCCAACTAACACAAAAGTCTCATCTTTAAGTTTGATGACCTGTAAAGATTTTGTGTCGCCTGTGATCTTGAATCCCGACAGCGGTTGAGGAATGTATCTGAAATTTCCTTTTCCGTCGCCTTCGAACAATTGCCCAAAATTGGCATCTACTACCCCCATCCTGATGCGGATAGCCGACTGGTTGCCTCCTGCTATCAGGTCCGTATTTCCGTCACCGTTGTAATCCAATAGTCCCATAGCGTAAATCGGTGAAAATTGGGCTTCATGTGGGAGGATTTTTACGTCAAATTTATTTTGCTTGTTTTCAAGGTAAACACTTTCCAGGGTATTGACACTAAGTCTGCTGGCGTCTTTCAGATCCTTCTCTGAAAAGATATTCTCCATCGTTGCTTTAGAGTAGGAAGCATAGTCTGTAAACTTGCCCCGCATACTATACATCTGGTCAAGTAATTCATCACGTGAGGGAAAAGGATATTCTTTCCCTTGAACATAGTAGTTCAAAATGGGATCTATAGAACCATTGTTGTCAAAATCCTTATAAACAAGGTTCAGGGGCTGCTGTTCGGAAGCCCGCAATTGAGTATTCAATCCAAGGTTACCCAACACAATGTCCTCGTCACCATCTTTGTCGAAGTCATGTACGACCATTTTGTTCCATAATCCAGTCAATTTTTTGTCAAAAAACTTGTGAGTTGAGCGTTCTAATATTTTCCCTTCGTTATTAATGAAGACCTCAACAGCCATAAATTCACCGATTACAACCAGGTCATCCCACCCATCCGAATTGATATCAAGCCACTTTGCGTCCGACACCATTCCGAGCGATGCAAGATCAGGAGCGATCGACGAGGTCATATTTTCAAATTGTCCCTTGTTGTTTGTCAGCAAATAGCTCTCGGGAGTGACAGGATACTTTCCCGGTACCACTCTGCCGCCTACGAATAGATCAACGTCACCATCATGGTCAAAATCAGCCGCAGTGACGCAGGATTTGCTCGGTGACATTTCGGGTAGTGCTGCCGTTGACAGTGTAAACTTGCCGCGCCCGTCATTGACATAGATGCGATCTTTCAAGGCTTTTGATCCGGCTTCATAATCGTTATATCCTCCGCTTACAACATACAGGTCCAGGTCCTTGTCACCATCTATGTCCAGGAAAAGTGCATCAGCATCAGTATGCACCTTATCGAAATCGCTATTGATCTGCTCATAAAAACTTCCCGAGCGGTTCTGGAGAAAAATTTTTCCGGGGTTTCCCTGCGCGCCTCCTACAAAAATATCGTTGAGTCCATCATTATTGACATCCCCCTGCGCCATGACAGGTCCACACGTGGTCAACATGGTCATCAAAAGC
>CAMLER010000557.1 GCA_946478915.1 uncultured Chryseolinea sp. | reverse complement strand
TCAAGTATCCATAGATCGTGATGCCCTGCCGAACAGGCTAGCCACGGTTCAAGCACAAAGGCAGAATCGATTTTTACAATGTTGTTTATTACAAGCGACGGACTCAAATGCGTAACGCTTCTATCCTTTCGGAAAAACGCAAACAAACGACTACCATCGCGGGGATCAAACAACGTGGGAGCAGCACCTTCTTTGTAAACTGAAAGGAGCTTTCCATTGATGTCAAACTTTTGAATATCATTCGCGGAAGTGATGATGTATAGCTCACCAACCCTATCAACATACGCAGAAATGATTTCATTTTTGATGGGAACAGAAATGATCTTTTCTTGGGAGTAGCTTTCCGGAAAATATAAGCTGCAAAAAACGATCAGTACACCTGTGCAAAGGAATTTGTTCATACCTATTATTGTCTCTTACCGCGGAAAGATAAAGGGCATAGAGTTTTCACAGAAGGTATTTTCTGTGGTACCCTTCGTGCGCTTTGTGCCTCTGTGGTAGAATAAATCATCCTTTGAATTCTTTTAACATAACTTTCTTCCCATCATATTCTGCATAGCTGTTAAATCGCACCCACTCACCCAGGTTGATGTATTGGCTGTTCTCACCGATCTTTAACTCAAGCGGCAAGTGACGATGACCAAAAATATAAAAATCGTAGTGCTTCTGCTGCTCAATTTCCGTGCAATGATGCCAGAGAAATTCGCGTTCCACTCCCTGAAATTTTTCCTCCGTTTTTTGATTGCTGATGCGGCTCTTTCGAGACCATACGGATGCAATCCATATACCAAAGTTGGGATGTATCCTGGCGAACAGCCACTGACAGATCCGGCTATCAAAAAACTTCTTTAAAAATTTGTACGTGTGGTCACCGGGTCCCAAACCATCTCCGTGGCCTATTAAAAGCATTTGATTTCCCACCTTGAGCTCTTGCGGCTTTCTGTAAACTGGGATACCAAAATTGGTAGGAAAATAATCAAACATCCACATGTCGTGATTGCCTGTAAAAAAAACGATGGGAATTCCGGCGTCTGAAAGTTCTGCAAGCTTTCCCTGAAACCTGATAAATCCTTTAGGAATTGTGTATTTGTATTCGAACCAGAAATCAAAAATATCACCTAACAAATAAATTGTATGTGCTTCATGCTTGATCGCATCCAACCACCTGACAACACGTTTCTCGCGTTCAAGGCTCGATTCATAATCGGGAACTCCCAGATGAAAATCGGAAGCAAAAAAAATCTTCTTGCCGTTCAGGTCAGATAGAGGCTCTAGCATAAATAAAAAAACTCAGATGCCGGGAGGCACCTGAGTTCAAAAGTAAGATTTATAATGACAATATTAATTGGCCGTTTCGGATGGCTTTTCCCCTTCCAACGTGGGCGTTGGATCAACACCGGGCTGCTCGTTTTCAAGCTGCTTCTTTTCGTACTTGCCCAGGCCATTGGTAAACTGTTGGTAAGTCGTCAGTTTTTCAAACGGCCTCTTGCCTATCAACCTTTCCAGATCTGCCTGGAACAATATTTCCTTTTCAAGTAATTCCTTGGCGATCGTATCGAGATGTTGTCTGTGCTGCGTCAGCAAGCCCTTCGTTCTCTCGTACGCCTCGTCAATTATGCGCTTCACTTCTTTGTCAATTCTCTCCGCCATAGCTTCTGAATATGGTTTCTGGAATGAATATTCGGATTGCTTGGAGTCATAAAATGAAACGTTCCCAATCTCCTTATTCATACCGTAGATGGTAACCATACTGTAGGCCATTTTCGTAATTCGCTCAAGGTCGCTTAGCGCACCCGTGGAAACCTTTCCGAATACAAGTTCCTCTGCTGCACGACCACCAAAGGCCATACACATCTCGTCGAGCATCTGTTCCGTTTGGTAAAGGAACTGCTCCCTCGGTAAATATTGCGCATAGCCTAACGCTGCAACACCGCGGGGAACGATACTAACTTTTACCAGCGGATCTGCGTGTTCCAGGAACCAGCCGGCAACCGCGTGTCCAGCCTCGTGAAAGGCAACGATCTTTTTCTCCTCCGGAAGGATTATTTTGTTTTTCTTTTCAAGACCACCGATGACGCGGTCAATGGCGTCCTGGAAGTCTTGCATATCAACAGCCTTTTTATCTCTTCGGGCCGCAATTAACGCAGCCTCATTACATACGTTGGCGATTTCAGCACCTGCGAAACCAGGGGTTTGTGCCGACAGCTTCTTTACATCAACTGTTGGATCCAGCTTAATAGGTTTTAAATGTACCTTGAATATAGCTTCGCGACCCACCACATCTGGCTTGTCGATACTAATCTGGCGATCGAATCGGCCTGGTCGCAGCAATGCCGAATCCAGAACGTCGGGCCTGTTCGTAGCGGCAAGAATAATTACTCCGGAATCTGTGGCAAACCCGTCCATTTCTACGAGCAGCGAGTTCAATGTATTTTCTCGCTCATCGTTGGCACCAGGTACCTGGCCGCGGCCGCGCGAGCGGCCAATAGCGTCGATTTCATCAATAAATACGATACAAGGCGCGTTCTCCTTCGCGTGTTTGTAAAGATCACGCACGCGAGCGGCACCTACACCCACAAACATTTCCACGAAATCAGATCCGGAAAGCGAAAAGAAAGGTACCTCAGCTTCACCAGCCACCGCTTTTGCAAGCAATGTTTTACCAGTCCCGGGAGGGCCAACAAGGAGTGCGCCCTTTGGTATCTTTCCGCCCAGCTTTGTAAACTTCAAAGGAGTCTTCAGAAAGTCGACAATTTCTTTTACCTCTTCTTTTGCCTCATCAAGCCCTGCAACATCCGCAAAGGTGATCTTTACCTTGCTTTCAGCATCAAAAAGGGCAGCTTTAGATTTTCCTATGTTGAAGATTTGGCCACCAGGCCCAGCTCCGCCAGTCATCCGACGCATGAGCATCCAGAACCCGAAGAGCAACAGGAAAAGGAATCCCCACTGCACAAAAACACTGAAATAATCCTCGCGATCTTCGGGAGTATATTCAGGCATTTTGTCTGGAGGAAGCTTATCCCGGATACTTCTGAATTCCTGGTCAAAGTTCCCAACATCAACAACTTTCATCGAAAAATGAGGTCCTGATGCGTTGCCACCCAACGGACCCTCTGTGATATTCAGGTTTGGCTTATACTTCGCATTTTGTAACGCCTCAGGCCTTAGTGTGATCTCAACGAACTTCCTGTTTTGAACCAGCACGACTTTTTTAACATCGCCATCTGCCACCATTCTCTTGAAGGTGTCATAGTCAACATCCTTCAGGTTATTGGAGTTGTTGAAATACATCACGCCGATAATGACTGCAACAGTGGCAAGTATTACCCAAATCTGGTAGTTGCCCCTTGGCTTATTCGGCAATAATGGTTTATTATCTTTCTGTTTGTCTGCCATTTCTATGTTCCAAATGAATTAATATTTATCAAAATTATAACGTGGGCCTATTTTCTTAGTTCTTACCGTTCTCAACCTCGGTAATATCGGCATCGCCCCATAGGCGTTCCAGTGCGTAATATGCTCTGCGGTCTTTACGGAAGACATGGGCGACGACATTTATATAGTCGAGCAACATCCACTCTTTATTGTTTTTGCCCTCCGTATGCCAAGGATTTTCCTGAAACTTCTTGAAGACCTCGGCATCAATCGAATCTGAAATTGCGTCAAGTTGCTTATCTGAATTACCAGAACATATAACGAAGAAATCGGCGACTGCATTCTTAATCTTCCTGAGGTCCATCACAACAATATCTGATGCCTTCTTCTCCTGCATTCCCTTCCCAATCACATCACTGAGAG
>CAMLER010000556.1 GCA_946478915.1 uncultured Chryseolinea sp. | reverse complement strand
ACGATTATTCGGCCAGATATTTTTACATAATTATTGATCATAATCCATTGTTGCAGAAATTCATAAATGCTGGGCTTTCGGGTTGTATAAGGACGCACGAATTTGAACACGTCAACCACATAGATCAATTTTGCTTTGAATGCTCCTCTCGTTCGAGTATTTCGCTCAAACAATTCATTCAAATCTCCTTCCAGGTCCTCAACCAATGTTGGCCGGCAATACCAACGAAGAAAACGTTGTGCCCACCATGGCGGAACTTGTGGAACGCGCGGCTTCATTTAGATTCTTTTCAACACAAGGTCTGGTATCTTATTCCAAAGTTCATCACGCAGTTCTTTCGATTTAATAAGTGCTGCCTTTCCGCCATTGGTTATGGTGTAGAACCTCTTTCGCTTCCCTCCTCGCGTACTGGTAGCTTCGCCTAACTTGCTTTTTACCAATCCTTTTTCTTCCAGTCTGTTGAGCACAGCGTGGACAACACCCAGCTTGGCGGACCGTCCTGTGGTCCGCGTGAGTTCGTCGCATATCGCGACGCTGTAAGCCTCATTAACGAGTGCCGCGATCGTCAGCAATACCAACTCTTCAAACTCTCCGAGGTTTGTTCCTTTCATTTGCAATTATTAATTACGTAAATGTATGTAAAATAGTTTTTGAAAAGCAAATCTTAATTCCAAATCTCGCCACTAACACAAAGGTAAACCCTGGGAGAAATGAACTTTACCATTTCTTCGTGAACCGTAGTGACCTTGTGACTCTACCAAGGTATTTACAGAGCAACCTACCTGCGTATGCCTTCAAAATCTTACACACGATAGGATTTGAAGATTCATTTTTCCCCTTACCGCCACTATCCGTTGATCACCGTAATCACTTCATTCCCCGTTAAAATATGCATTCAAACGCGATCAGACATATAAACCACACCCACAACCACCTTTATCCTTGAATGAAATAATCTTTAAAATATCCAACATTACATCACAATTAAGCAGGCATTAGTCACCGGTGCTCCCCTCCTGTCTTACCTATTTGAGGCACCGTATATTAAGGTTAAAGAATTCATTTTTTTACGCTCTTTAACTCATGTGAATGTACATTTTTTAACAAAAGACCTATGAGAAAAATTAAACGGTATCGCATGGCCGGAGTAAATCCGTACTCAGTTTACGAAGTGTTTACCATGAACGAGATCATTAACCGCGTGGCATACCAGTATCGTCCCTGGGAAGTTCATCGATTTGAAAAAATATCAGTGATTCATTTCCTGAATTGATTTTTAGAACCAATTACAGCCTGTTTCAGTAATTGATTTTGCAATCTCACCCAACCTGTAAGAACGCGAAGTACCCCAGGCAGCAGTCTCCTCTGCTGCCATCGCTTTTTTCGCTACCGGCAACCGCTTGCCTTAGTTGACAACGGTGAATTTTCCTGAGTACACAATGTGAATCACCTGACCTTTTTTCAGTTTACACCGTTTGCTGTTTACGATAATCGGTGTTCCTCGCACAGAGACTTCAATTGCGTAATGCGTTCCAAGGAAAGAGATGCCGGATACTGTTCCTGAAACAACACCCTTTTTCTTTTTTACTATCTTAAGCTCTTCCGGCCTGACAATAATGGCTGCATTGACTCGCTTTATTTTCTGCTCTTTCAGAAACACATCAGCAAGTTCTTTAGGAATAATATTGTAAGGTCCAAAGAGCCCGGCTGTGTATTCATCAACGGGGGTATTGTAAATCTTTTTTGGCGATCCCCTTTGCACTATCGAGCCGTTGCGAATAACTATCACCTTATCAGCCCATGCTAATATATCAGATGGTTCATGCGATACGAGAATGCAGGTGATGGAAAGTTGCTTGCTGATTTTTTTTAGCACCGTCTTGAGGATAATTCGGTGCATCATGTCAAGATTGGAAAACGGTTCATCCAAGAGCAAAAGCTGCGGTGCTGTTATCAGTAGTTTTGCAAGGGCGATACGCTGTCTCTCTCCGCCCGACAACTCATCCGTTCTTCTTGCAAGCAGATGGGAGATCTCGCATAGTTGAAACAACTTCTGGGCATTTTCAGGAAGAAGGTTGTTGGCATATTCCAGAACTTGTTCTACGCGAAGGAACTTCGGCAGTTCAAAATCCTGCGTCAGGTAAGCAATCCCCGGGTGCCCCGGTATCAGATTTTCCGCCGCATGACTAATATTTTCACCTTTGAAGAATATTTCTCCTGAGTCTGCCTGCTCAAGACCCGCAATTATTTTTAGCAACGTAGTCTTACCCGAACCAGTCTCTCCTGCGATGGCAATCTTTTGGCCTTCGCGCTGCTTGAATGTTATGGCTTTTAATTTGAACTCGCCAAGTCCCTGTTTCGAAATATTTGCCAGTTGCAGCAATGTCATTGACGAGGTTTTTGCTTTTGTTTGTTTTCCCAGGTATCCATTTTTATCTTTTCGATAATCAGGGAATTTTTGAACTCGTGAAGCAAGCGTTCCATTTCCGATTCGCGAGCTTTTAATGCTTCATAGCTCTTATCATGATCGTCAATTACGGGTTTCAACTTGGCAAGGTTTGCCTGTAAACTGGCCATCGCCTCGTTTTCTTCTGGCGCACCATTAATTTCACGGTCAGTGCTTGCTCGCTGGAGCATATCCTCAATATACTCAATCATTTGCCAGGGGTTGTTAGGCATATTCCACGTGAAGGCTATGTTACATTTTCTGCATTTATATCGGTTACTCTTCCAGCCCTTTTCGTTTTTTTCACTACCGACAACTTTTAATTTTTCACGACTGCCGCATTTCGGACATACGGCGTTGTCTTTGACAAGTTTGTTCAAGTATTCGCGTTGCTCCAGCAGAGAAGCCCTCGTATTTGCGTGATCCTCCAAATGAATAAGGAAATGGTCCACTGCATCCTGAACTTTCTTATGATCTTCACTTAACCTTCCCTCCGACATTAACCGGATGCTTTCTTTTTTGAAAAAAGCTGCCAACTTCGCCACATCCCGCTCGTTTTGGTTGAAGTGTTTGTTCATAACTCAAAAATAGAAAAGTTCATGCTACTTCTAATTGCTGCTATCGCCTTATTGACTGCAATATATATTGAAGTATCTTTGTCTATCAAAAAGTCTTTATAGCATTTAACATCGGAACTTCTCAATCCTCCGCTTATCCAGGCAGAGAAAATTTTCCATTTATAAATACTGTAAAGACGTGAACAACGAACACATCATAGCCATCCTCGGTGGCGCTGGACGGACCGGAAGGTTCGTAATATCCAGATTACTACAACAACGATTTCGCTTACGGGTTCTCATTAGAGATCCTAACCATTTCAATTTTAATTCCGATCTGATTGAATGCGTTTATGGTGATGCACTTGACAAGCAAAGCATATCCAGGTTGCTGCATGGTTGCCAGAAAGTGATCAGCACCATTGGGCAGCGAAAAAACGAACCCCTTGTCGCGTGCGCCGCGACCCACAACATTGTCGAACAAATGCAGCAGCAAGGGATACGCAGATACATTCAGCTCGCAGGATTAAACATTGATACACCTTTTGATCGAAAAGGCATACAAACCTTGGGCGCTACAGAATGGATGAAAAAAAATTTTTCAGAAATTCAGAGAGATCGGCAAGCTGCTTATGACAAACTAATTCTGTCAAATATCGATTGGACTTTGGTGAGAGTACCCATGATCGATTTTGTGGAAGGACTCGGACACTTCAAGGTTAACCTGTTTGACTGCCCCGGAACTTCGATCAGCGCAGGTGATATAGCCAAATTTATTGTTGATCAGCTGGATGAAAAGGAGTACTTGAAACTA
>CAMLER010000555.1 GCA_946478915.1 uncultured Chryseolinea sp. | reverse complement strand
AGACAGGGGTTTAATTCCCTTTCCGTACCTTATCATCCCCAATAAATTTCGCTCCGATCTGAAAGAAGAGTATAAAACGCAGATATATTGTTGACAGATCTTATCTTTGCCAAATGTACAAATGGCTGATCCGCCCTTGGCTCTTTTTAGTAGATCCAGAAAAAATTCATCACTTCGTTTTTAAGATTCTGAAATTGCAAAGCAGCGTTCCCGGGGCTCTGCCGATGCTGGAAAAAATTTTTGGCATACATCATCCAGACCTAACCAGAAAACTTTTTGGCCTTACGTTTGAAAACCCGGTTGGGCTAGCCGCAGGGTTTGATAAGGATGCAAAGTTGATTGACGAGCTTGCTTCGCTTGGTTTTGGATTTATTGAAATTGGCACCGTTACTCCTTTGCCTCAGGGTGGAAACGAAAAACCCCGCCTTTTCCGTTTGCCGGAAGATCAAGCCTTGATAAACCGTATGGGATTCAATAATGAAGGAGTTTCAGCTGCAGTGGAACGATTGAAAAAAAGAAAATCAAAAATTATCATAGGTGGTAACATTGGAAAAAATAAGGTGACTCCAAATGAGAATGCTGCTGATGATTATGCAACCTGTTTTGATATCCTCTTTCCCTATGTTGATTATTTCGTAGTGAATATCAGTTCACCCAATACGCCGGGACTGCGCGACCTTCAGGATAAAGAACCGTTGCAAAATCTTTTGCTCCATTTAAAACAACTTAGCAGCACCAAGTCTGTGTCCAAACCAATGTTGCTTAAAATATCGCCCGACCTTACGGAAGGTCAGCTCGACGATATCATCCAGATCTTGAAGGATACGAAGCTGGATGGAGTCGTCGCCACCAATACCACGATATCTCGCGAGGGACTGAAAAGCGAACGTTCCAAGGTTGAGGCAATTGGTAACGGTGGCTTGAGTGGCGCACCATTAACAAATCGGTCTACCAACGTTATTAAATATCTCCGCAAGAACCTTGGACCGAAATTTCCCATCATAGGTGTTGGTGGTATAATGAATGCACAGGATGCACTGGATAAGATTCGCGCCGGAGCAGACCTGGTGCAAATTTATAGCGGCTTTATTTATGAGGGTCCCGGACTTATAAAAGATATTAATAACAGTATTCTTCGCGAGGCGTCCAGGTCTGTTGCGAACTGAAGTATTATTCTTTTAGGAAGGAAAGTGTAGCTTTCAAAGTCCCTTCAATATTGATTCCCGTGTCAGGATCTGTGTAAGTACCATCCTTTTCAAAGTAGAGCACCAGCTTCGTTTCTGAGACTGTTTGAATCGTAAATGTTCCGGACAGATCAACAAAATCTGTAGTAAAATCCAGACTGGTCGTCAAGTTCTCTCCATACTGTGACCAGGTTCCCCCGTAAGAAACAGTATCCAGGGTTAAAGTTGCTACACCGCCTTGTTTAAATTCAATTATAGGATCAAATGCTTCATCAGCTTCCTCAAACCCGGAAGGCACTCCAAAAACGAGAACTTCACCTTCAGCTTTGTCCCCTTTCCATTTACCTTCTATCGATGCTATTTTTTCCTCATCGTCGCAGGCAAATGGTGCAAATAAAAATAACGAAGACAATGCGCAAAAAAGAATTCTTACTTTCATAAAGTAATTTTTGCTACATTCAATATATCTCATTTTCTCTTCGCTAAGATCGCTTAACAGCTTATTCGTCCCTGCATTCGACGAGTGCAAGAGGAAATAGACAAATGGATTCTGCAGTATTTGTGCCCATTCTCTTTTTATGAAAACTGTCAAAGGTATTGTCCTAATCGGCCTTTTTCTTTCATGTGCAATTGGTTTGTGGTCCTGGAAAGGGCTTGAAAAAACCGAGATCCGCTATAAGCCGCCGACGATGCCAACGGTAAGTGTGTGCGGTTCATTTCCCTTGGCATGGAACGATACATTACCCGCAGTGCCGGCGAAAATTATAGAGGGCCTTGGGAACCTCCACTATCCCATCACAACGTCATCGCTGAAAGCCCAGGAATTCTTTGAACAGGGACTACGACTAGTGTATGCTTTCAACCATTGGGAAGCGATTCAGGCTTTTAGAGCGGCAGCCGAGTTAGATCCGGATTGTGCCATGGCTTACTGGGGTCTTGCTCTTGCTTTCGGACCGAATCTCAATGACTGGAATCCACAGGATCGCGAACGACTCGCCCTTGAAGCCATTAAAGTAGCGCAAAGTAAAAAGGATCGAATATCGTCAATTGAAAAAGAACTGATCGACGCTATGGCTACACGCTATGACGGCAACGTTCATGAAAACAGGGATTCACTGAATCAGGCATATGCGGCTGCGATGGTAATGCTCGCATCTAAATATCAGGACGACCCGGAAGTTCAGACGCTTGCTGCCGATGCTATTATGAATTCAATGCCGTGGGATTATTGGCAAAAGGATGGAGCTCCAAAACCGGCAACTGCACAGGCACAGAATATTCTCGAAGTTATGCTTAAGAAATTTCCGAATCACCCCGGCGCACATCACCTGTATATCCATTTGGTCGAGGCTTCTCCTACGCCCGAACTAGCGTTGCAAAGTGCAGAGTTCCTGGAGAATGCAATGCCAGCGGCAGGACATATTGTTCATATGCCTGCACACATTTATGTGCGCGTCGGACAGTATTCACGATCCATCGAATCAAATTTGAAAGCGGTAAAAGCAGATGAGCAATACTTGTCATACTCCGGAAACCAGGGAATGTACAGGCTTATGTATTATCCGCACAATGTTGATTTCATCGCGTTCAGTTCATATATGGAGGGAAGAAGTAATCTTGGAATTCAGACGGCGCTGAAGCTGGCCTACAAAGGGAGCTTCAGCAAACTTTCTGCACCCGGATTTTCTCAATATCTGACTGTTGAGCCTATGATCGCTTACACTAGGTTTGGTAAATGGCATGATATTCTCTCCTTGCCGGACCCTGGTAATGAGATTCTTTACGCTCAGGTGATGTGGCGCTTTTCAAGAGGTCTGGCCTTCATTCGAACAGGACATAAAACAGAAGCGAAGAAAGAGCTTTTTAAGCTTGACTCACTCAATAAGCTCGATACACTAAAAGCGATTTATATTTCCTTTAATCCGGTATCCAGTTCGTCCCAGATTGCCGTTAATCTATTGAGCGGAGAAATATTGATGAGCGAGAATAGAGTTGATGACGCAATAAAAGAATTCAACAATGCGGTGTTGGTTGAAGACTCGCTCCGTTACAATGAGCCACCCGATTGGAAAATTCCCACGCGACATTTCCTCGGTGCAGCACTGACTGATGCCGGACGATTTGCTGAAGCGGAACAAATTTACCTTGCCGATCTTAAAGTAAATCGTGAGAATGGCTGGTCGCTCACCGGATTGCAGAAATGTCTCTTGAAGCAAGGAAAAAAATCTGAGTTAACGGCCACTGCGAAACGTTTTGGTAAAGCGTGGAAGAATGCAGACATCGCGATTACGAGTTCTCGTTTCTAAGGGGTTGGCCGTTATCCGTTATCCGTTATCCGTGGCGCCACCAACTGCAAACCAAGTTTATCCGTGGCCCGTTATCCGTGGCGATAGCCATCGCTCGTTAATTGGGGTTCGGGCTCGCTCTTGGATGTGCGCCAGATCTTAATGTGAACAAACTGATCGAATTGTGTTAGCAGTGTCAAACACCCAGTCAACCAATGATGCCATAATACAATCTTATTACCAGCATATAGTATAAACATCTTCTAAACTTTCTATCATTCTGGTCTTAGTAGGAAACACCACGAATAACCGATAACCATTAACCGATATCGGATAACGGATAACGAATAACGAATAACGGAT
>CAMLER010000554.1 GCA_946478915.1 uncultured Chryseolinea sp. | reverse complement strand
GGCTGGGGAAAAAGGTTCGTCCATATGCCAACGAGCATCGTCAGCTCATATCTACGGATAATCTGAATCCGATCATCTTTAGTTTGATGGCAAATGACCTCTTTGTGGGATTCACAAAGTTTGAATACGATGGCAACTATTACTTTAAAGACAGAGCGTATACCTTCGAGGAGCAACTTAATCTTATCACAAACCGGACGCTCGATAAACCTATAAAGGCGTATGACAGCGCTGAGATGAAAGGTATTATTCCCATGATGATACTTTCACCCACCATAGTGAACGACGGTCGAAAATTGTATATCGGTTCGCGGCCTGTTTCATTTATGAATTATGATATTTCCTCGTTTCCTGATTATTCACTCACGAAGTTTAGCGGCGTAGATTTTATTTCACTATTCGCCGATCAAAACGGTGAAGATCTCCGCTTCCTTTCGGCATTGCGTATGACTGCTACGTTTCCCTATATCACGCCGAATACATCCTTGCCCAGTAGCCCGGCAATACAGATTATGGATGCTGGGATTTCAGATAATTTCGGCCTGTCGGACGCGATACGTTTTGCATACGCCTTTAAGGATTGGATCAACGAAAATACTTCAGGCATAGTCTTCGTTTCAATCCGCGACTCTCCTAAACTTGGAGATATTGCTCCCAATGTTAAACAAAACATACTCGATGCTATCACGCAGCCGATCAGTAACGTGTATAACAATTTTGAGAACTTCCAGGATATCAACAGCGATATGCAGATTAATCACGCAAAATCATGGCTCAATGTAGATATCGATCGTATCGACCTACAGTATGAACTGGAAAATTATGTCCCTATCCTGAATAAGATGGACAGTCTTCGTGTAAACAATCCCCGCGCTTCCCTGAGCTGGCGGCTCACCACGCGTGAAAAATATGGTATCATAACTTCTATCAATTCGCGTGGGAACCAGGAAGAATTGAAACGCCTGAAGGCATTGCTCGAGTAACGCTGTCATGCCAAGGTAAGTTGCAACTTTAGCGCTATCTTTGCCGGTTGCATGTCATCACGGGAACAATTACAAAAAACTTTTGAGCTCATAAAAGTTGAGCGCCAGGCCGATCTGGATTATTACAGGCAGAAAGTATTACTTCGATCACTCCAGCAAAGAACCGCGGAGGGAGTGACCTGGTATCCGGTAAAATTGAAGCGTGACTATATCGGAACCGGAGAGCGACTGATCGTTGAGGTCGAAAAGTTCACACATCTTGATCAACCACACGCTTTTCAAAGCGGAAAGTCAGTTAGTTTTTTTTCAAACGCCGAGGGTAAGCCGGAAAGGGATCATGTTAATGGTGTTATCAATTATGTCAGAGATAATACCATGGTAATAACATTGAACAGCGATGACTTGCCAGACTGGATTGATAATACTCACCTGGGTGTTGATGTTATGTTTGACGAGATGAGTTATCGGGAAATGGAGTTTGCCCTTAAGGAAGTGATCAGGGCTGAAGAAGGCAGGGTTGCTGAATTACGTGAGATTTTATTGGGAAACGAAAAACCTGAAGAATTTTTGGGATCGACAGCGGCAACAGATCCAGAGTTGAATGAAAGTCAGATCAGGGCGCTAAAAAAAATCTTTAGCGCGCGCGATGTTGGGTTTATTCACGGACCGCCGGGAACAGGAAAAACGACTACACTCGTACACGCAATTCGACATATCGTAGAAGACGAAAAACAGGTGCTCGTTTGCGCGCCAAGCAACGCCGCCGTCGATTTGTTAGCGGATAAGTTATCAGACCAGGGATTGAGCGTCCTGCGCATAGGCCATCCGGCGCGCGTCACCGAGCAGTCACTCAGTAAGACACTCGATGCCAGAATAGCCGACCACCCAAGTTATCGTGAGTTGCGTTCACTGCGAAAAAAAATGGAGCAGGTCCGCAGCACAGCCCTTAAATTCAGACGCAATTTTGGCTATGAAGAAAGACAACAGCGAAAACTTTTGATGCAGGAAAGCAAAGCGTTGAAGGCGGATGCGGATATGTTGGAGTTTTATATTATCAACGACCTACTTCAATCCATGCAGGTGATTTGTTCCACGTTAGTGGGGTCATCTCATCCGGTAATGCGGGGTAAAAAATTTCTTACCGCTTTCATCGATGAGGCAGCACAAGCACTGGAACCGGCCTGCTGGATCCCGATCCTGAGATGTAATCGCGTAATATTCGCAGGTGATCACCAACAACTGCCTCCCACCATCAAATCTATTGACGCTGCGCGATCCGGCCTTTCAAAAACGCTTTTTGAAAAAGGCATTCAGCGCCATCCGCATATGGCGGAGATGCTCAACGTTCAGTACCGGATGAATGAGCACATTATGAAATTTTCGTCCGCATATTTCTATAAGAATGAATTAATTGCGCACGACTCCGTTCGATCGGGGGTACTCAACGAAAGTGAGCTTCCTGTTGAGTTTATCGATACCGCTGGATGCGGATATAACGAAGCTCAGGATGCCGAAACTTTGAGCCGCTTTAATGAAGATGAAGCGAGACTTCTGATCAATCAGGTTGAATCTCTCATTACACGAATTGGCGAGTCTCTGTGGAAAGATGAAAAAATTTCGCTTGGTATAATCACGCCATATCGCGCGCAGGTAGACTATCTGAATAAATTGGCCGATGGGTCTCAGGTAATGGATCCGTTGCGACATCTTATCAACATAAATACGGTGGATGCCTTTCAAGGTCAGGAACGCGATGTTATCGCAATTAGCTTTGTAAGAAGCAATGACAAAAATGAAGTGGGTTTTCTTGGCGATATCCGCAGAACGAATGTCGCCATGACACGCGCAAGAAAAAAACTTATCATGATAGGAGATAGCGCAACGCTTGGCTCTCATTCCTTTTACAGTGAATTGTTGGATTATGTGCAACATGGCGGTTTTTATAAGAGTGCGTTTGAATTTATGACATCATGACTTTTGCTGAACAGGTTCTGCACTTTTATAAGAATTTGCGCATTACTGCTAAGCTACCAGAGGATGTGGTCGTTTTGGATCCTTTTGCCAATGAAGAATCTTTTTCTTATTGCGCGCAATTTTACCGGAAATTTTATAGCGATACTTCTCCTCGCACTATCATTCTTGGAATCAATCCGGGTCGACATGGTGGCGGTGTAACTGGCATTCCGTTTACCGATCCGCAAAAATTGGAGAAAAATTGTGGCATCAGCAATCCATTCAAAAAGAAGACTGAGCTCTCAGCGGATTTTATTTATCGCATGATAGAAGAATATGGTGGACCCCAACAGTTCTATGGGAAATTTTATTTCAGCGCTATAAGCCCTTTGGGTTTCACCCGTGGAGGAAAGAACCTTAATTACTATGATGTGAAAGAATTAAAATCGGTGTTAAAAGATTTTATCACCGAATCGCTCATGCGGCAACTTTCGTTCGGGATTAAGAGGCAGACATGTTTTTGTCTTGGCGAAGGGGAAAATTTCAAGTACCTGAAAGTATTAAATGAAAACTTGGGTATTTTCGAAAATATCATCCCGCTGGCCCATCCGCGCTTCATCATGCAGTACCGACGGAAGAAGCTGTCTGATTTTATTGAAGACTATCTGATGAAACTAAAAAGTGTATAAGTAAAATGAGTCAGTCGTTTCAATTTTTTTTCTTGACCCCTCTGACTGCCTGGGCAGTCCATGGATCTTCGGGCCAAGAATGTTTGGGATACCTCATGCGTAGCTCTTTTCGGACATCGTGATACGCAGTCTGCCAAAAGCTTTTTAGGTCTTGCGTTACCTGCACTGGTTTGTATCCCGGCGAAAGGAGATGCAGCATTAACTTGGTTCG
>CAMLER010000553.1 GCA_946478915.1 uncultured Chryseolinea sp. | reverse complement strand
GTTAAGCTTCGTTACCGACTTCAATAGTCCGAATTGAACGGTAGCACTCTTTCCCTGTATGGATAAAATGGTGCCACTTCCTTCCTGCCCGCTAATTCTCACGCGGTCACCTTCCTTGAGTTGAATCTCCGGCGCAATATCTTTCGCGGCAGGTAATGCAACCTTATGGCTAAGCGTTTCGAGGTTTTTTCTTACTTTTATCGTTTCCTTCTTTTCAGCTTTATTTTCTTTGATATGCCGGATAGTTTTTTCAATCTCCCGGTTAGTATCTTTCAACAACCGCGACGCATCCTCTTTTGCACGGTTGATAATTTCTTTCTTCTTGGATTCCAGCTCAACCGACAACGACTGATACCTGGCAAGAGATTGTCTCAACTCAGTCTCCTGCTTCTCCATCCTTGAAACTTTTAAACTTAGTTCCTGTCGTTCCCGTTCCAAAGACCTGGCTAGCTCTTCAAAACCCGTCAGATCTTTGCCCACCAATTTCTTTGCCTCCTCGATCGTCTTATCAGGTAGTCCGGTTTTCTGAGCAATTTCCAAAGCAAATGAACTCCCAGGCTTTCCGATATCAAGGATATAAAGCGGAATAAGATTTTTATCATCAAATCGCATGGCCCCATTTTGGATGCCATCATGCTGACTGGCGAACAGTTTCAGATTATAGTAGTGAGTTGTAGCCACACCCCAGACTTTTAACTCCAGAAGAGATGCAAGGATCGCCTCTGCGATCGCTCCCCCGAAATTGGGATCAGTTCCCGAACCAAGTTCATCAAGCAGTACGAGGGACTTTTTCGACGCAGACTGCAGGAAAACGTTCATGTTTTTCAAATGGCTGCTATAGGTGCTCAAATCGTTTTCAATGGACTGCTGATCGCCAATATCCAGAAAGATATCTTCAAAAATTCCCACGCGTGAGCGCTCCGACAGCGGCGCCAGCAATCCGCATTGCACCATGTATTGGATTAATCCTACCGTTTTCAGACATACAGATTTACCACCGGCATTGGGTCCCGATATCAACAGCATTCGCTCACTGTCATTTAACGCAATGGCTAGTGGTACAACTTCGCGCTTGCCTTTAAGGCTTAAGTAGAGTAAAGGATGTCGTGCATTGTACCAGGTAAGCTCAGGAGATTCTTCCAGTAGAGGAAGTTCACCATTTATTTCTACTGAAAGCTTTGCTTTTGCCCGGATAAAATCGATCTGTGATAAAAATCGAAATGAGTTTTTCACCACCGGCAAAGAGCCCCGGAATTCATCGGTCAAAGATTTCAAAATCCTAATTACCTCCCTCTTTTCCTCATGTTCCAATTCACGGATCTCATTGTTTGCGTTCAACATCTCAACCGGTTCAATGTAAACAGTTTGTCCCGTTGCAGATTCATCCAAAATAAATCCTTTCAGTTTCCGCTTGTGCTCAGCCTGAATTGGTATGACAACCCTCCCATCACGTATTGTGGGCAATGCACCTTCGGGTACCCAGTTTGATCCTACGGCTTCTCTGAAAATCTGGTCTGCAATCTTCCGCAGTCTTGTCTGTTCATCTCTCAACTTTTTTCTAATGCGACCCAACTCCACACTAGCAGAATCCCGAACCATAGCTTTGTCATCGATCTTTGTAAAAACCTGTGACGATAGCTGGGACGTGATATTAACAGGGGTCGATAGGTTATGGAGGCTCGGATAAAGCTCAGCGTTCTTGTCCAGGAAGCTTTTGCAGGCAAGTATCGTTTCGATCCCGTAAGCAAGATTTAAGAACTCATCCGCGTCGAGCCAATTTCCCTCCAAAGAAATCTTTTTTATCCATTCGTCGGGATCAACAAAATGCCTTGAAGGAAAAGGATCACCTTTTTCGATTATTTGCCGAAATTCAATATTCTGATGTAAAAGTGTTTTAATGAATTGAAAGTCCGTACTGAATTTCATCACATCGACCCACGCCTGACCGGCCATAGAGTGACAATAGTTTTTCAGTTTTATGCGAATTTGATCAAAGCCAAGTTTCGCTTCAAAAGTATCCGGGTAAATCATTATTGGGGTAGATCGTAGCGCTGCTCCATCAGGCTTAAAGAATCGACCAATGTCGTATAGATTTGTTCCATCTCCGTGGGACGGTCCATGTAGTAATCGAATGACCTTTTGAAAGTTGAATCCGTAATACCAATTCCTTTAAAAATTACCTTTTTAAATCTTTCAAATTCGCGTTCCGCAGAATCGCGTGGCACACCAAGCCGATTTACTTTTTGTTCAGCAAGGTAGATTTCAGTTAAGGCTTTAACCATTTCATGGTGAGTCAGAATTGGCTGTGCTCCATTCTTGTCCTCCTCACCACAGGACGCCAGCACTACAAGCATGCATGCTCCAATAACCAGAGAACGGAAACCTTTGGCAATCATAATCGACCTAAACTCAATTTCGGACGGCAAAATACTCATAATTGTTCTATTTTTGGCGCTGCTGGTTTCGAGACTATAACCGAATTAGAACAGGTCGACAAAAATTTTGCCACTTGATGCAAGGGCACAACCGATGAAAGAACTCCTTAAGAAGTTACGGAAATACGAGATTCAAATTCGCAAGGCTATCAATAGCCAGATGCAGGGCGACTTTCATTCTATTTTTAAGGGATCTGGCCTGGAATTCGATGATGTTCGTCCTTATCAATACGGCGACGACATCCGCACAATTGACTGGAATGTTTCCGCCAAAGGTCATGGAACTTTCGTAAAGACTTTTAAAGAGGAAAAGGAGCAAACTGTGTTTTTTATTCTTGATGTCAGCGCATCGGAGGACATCGGAAGTCCAGGCAGCACCAAAGCCGATATCGGTAAGGAAATATGCGGAGTGTTGGCACTTGCTGCATCAAAAGAATCCAGTCACATTGGTTTGATTTGCTTTTCGGACGTTAAGGAAAAATATATACGTCCTGTCAAAGGTTCATTGCAGGCGTACGAGATCATCAGCACTTTGGTCAAATTGAACCCGCGTTCGTTGAAGACCAATTTGGCTAAAGCAATTGCGTTTTCATTGAATGCAATCAAGCGGCGCAGCGTGGTTATTCTAATTTCAGATTTCATTGATGAAGAATCATATTTTCATAATCTTAAGGCACTAGCGCGAAGACATGACCTTGTCATCATTCAAATCAGTGATAAGCGTGAAACACGTTTACCGAAACTCGGGATCATACCCATCATCGACAAGGAAACAAGACGTACCCTGTGGGTAAACACGTCGTTCGGCGATTTCCGCAAAAAGATCAGCGACCACCATAACGCAAGAAAAAAGGAACTCGAAACGTTTAGTCGTAAGCATCAAATAAATTTTATTTCGCTGGATACGGGAGAGGACTATGTGCCCAAGCTGTTACGCCTGTTTAAAGTGCGGAATAAGAGTATTAAATCAAGTTAAGGAGGAATGAGAGTAAGGTCCGCTAAGTATTGGATTGCGATGATGGTTTGGGTAGCTGGATTAACTCCTGCATTTGCACAAGATGTCACCCTGCGCGGCGGTTTCTTTTTAGATAGCCTAAGAGTTGGTGATGAAACAGGCTTCTATCTTTCTGCCCGATATCCCAGCAATTTAAATCTCATTTTCCCGGATTCGAGTTTTAATTATGGCCCATTTGAATTCGTCAGCAAGCAATATTTTCCCACAACGACGAAGTCCGGTCAAAGTTATGACAGCGTCATATACTACCTGACAACATTTGAAATTGATCCCCTACAAATGCTGAGCCTTCCTGTTTTTCAATTGAATAGTGAAGATTCGATTGAATATCAGACCGACATCGATACCATAGCACTGATAGAACTAGCCAGTAATATACCCGATACGGTA
>CAMLER010000552.1 GCA_946478915.1 uncultured Chryseolinea sp. | reverse complement strand
ATCATGGGGAAATTTTCGTTCAGCAAAGAGGAGAGACTCTTTAAGGAAAAAATCATTCAGGAACTCTTCGAAAAGGGTTCCTCTTTTTATTTATACCCCTTTAAGGTCTATTTTATGCAGAGCCCTGATCCTTCGGTCACAACTCATCAGGTTGTTATTTCTGTTTCCAAAAAGAATTTTAAAAGAGCTGTTGACCGCAATACGATCAAGCGCAGGATCAGGGAAGCATACCGGCTAAATAAGAGCTTATTGCCGCGCCAAAACAAGATGGCCATTGCTTATATTTACACTATCAAAGAGATATTGCCTACAGCGCAAATTCAGGAACGACTTGTAAAGACTTTCAAACGTTTGGAATATGTGGAGAGGAATTAAATGGTTGGTCGTCGTAATCCTTGTGACTTTCGTGGCGTTCGCATTTCGAAAACCTGTCGAAAAGTACTTCGATATCGCCAAGAGCCTTGATATTTTTGCTACTCTGTTCAAGGAGGTGAATGCCTATTATGTGGATGAAGTTGATCCCGAGAAAATAATCAGGCATAGCATCGAGGGAATGTTGGGTTCCCTGGATCCATATACCGACTACATCCCTGAAGACGAACTCGAGTCTTTTCAAATAACCACAACCGGTCAGTACGGTGGAATCGGTGCGCTTATTGGGGTGGTGAATAAAAAAGTTGTCGTAACTCACCCCTATTTGAATTTCCCAGCGCATAAATCTGGCTTGCGCGTCGGAGATGAAATACTGGCTGTCGACGGTAAAAATATTCAGGGCAAAAGTCCGGTGGAGATAAGTGCGCTTTTGAAGGGCGCTCCAAAGACAACGTTGGAATTAAAAATAAGGAAAGCAGGTAAATCGGAGACTGCACTTTATAAAGTGGTCCGAGAAAAGATCAGTATTACTAACCTTTCCTATTTCGATTTAGTTGAGCCGGGAATCGGTTATATCAGATTAGACGATTTTACGCCCGGCGCGGCTCGCGAGGTTTCAGACGCGGTTAGGAATCTCAAAGAACGTGGTGCCAACCAGCTTATACTTGATTTGCGTAATAACCCCGGCGGACTTTTGCACGAAGCCGTTAACATAGTGAGTCTTTTTGTTGACAAAGGACTGGAAGTCGTTTCAACAAAAGGTAAAGTTGAGGAGTGGAATAAGAGTTATAAAACACTTAACCAGCCAATTGATAAGGAGGTTGATATCGTGGTATTGGTGGGCGAAGGCAGTGCTTCGGCATCAGAGATCGTTGCAGGGGCACTGCAGGATTATGATCGTGCCCTTCTGATTGGTCAGCGGACATTCGGAAAGGGTCTTGTGCAGACAACTCGCCCGCTGGCGTATAACGCTCAATTGAAAGTTACGACTGCCAAATATTATATCCCCAGCGGAAGATGTATACAAGCCATGGATTACGCGCATAGAAAAGAAGATGGAACTGTGGAGAGATATGCGGATTCGCTAAAAATGGAGTATAAAACAAAAGGTGGAAGAAAGGTTTTTGACGGAGGGGGATTGGATCCGGACATCGCAGTTGAGGATGAGTATGTTGGTGCAATTACGTCAGCCTTGATTAATGGAGGATTGATATTTGAGTTTGCTTCCAAGTATTGCGCTGAGCATCCCGTGAAGCCAGACTTGAGGTCGTTCCACGTTTCAGAAAAAGATTTTCAGGATTTTTTAGCGTTTGTCAAAGCTCAAAAATTCACTTATACGGCGCCACTTGAAGATGACGTAAAAAAATTGGTGGAAGCGGCAAAGAAGGAGGTCTACTATGATAAACTCGATGATGAATTGAAAGTCCTGATGAACAAAGTCCGCGCGGGCGAAACAAATGATATGATGAGCTACAAGACTGAAATTATGGAAGTTCTTAGCGAACAAATTGGTTTCCACTATGATCTTTATAGGGGACAGGCCCAGATATTTTTAAAACAGGATAAGGCAATATCCGAAGCGAGAAAGGTACTGAAGGATTCTGATACGTATCGTAAATTACTTTCCATCAATTAATATATTCAGGTGGGGACACAAAGCTGATGGCGATCATTTTAAGCATTGAAACTTCCACGCCTGTTTGTTCCGTGGCTTTGCATAATGATGGAAAACTTCTGACTGCTATGGAGGTTCACCAGGAATATTCGCATGCATCTAAACTCGGAATTCTTGTAGATGAGGTTACGAAGCTTTCTGATACAGCGCTAGATAGAGTGAATGCAGTCGCGCTTTCGTCAGGGCCGGGCTCGTTCACAGGGCTGCGTATTGGCACATCGTTAGCAAAGGGGCTGTGTTTTGCACTAGACATTCCGTTGATTGCTGTTCCTACTTTACAGGCTATGGCTTCTGTTGTTAGGCAATTTTATCCTGGTGAAGTGCTTTTTTGTCCTATGATCGATGCGCGACGAATGGAAGTTTATTGTCAGGTTTACGATGGTGATCTATCAGAAGTTGAACCTGTTCAGGCTAAAGTGATCGATAGCGAAAGCTTTCGAAGTTTGTTGGATGAAAGGCCAATTGTTTTTTTTGGGAGCGGCGCTTCCAAGTGCAGCTCAGTAATACTGCATGAAAACGCAAGGTTTTTGGAAAACATAAGTCCGCTGGCATCTCACCTTGGAGACCTGGCATACGCCAAATTTCAAGAGGAAAAGTTTGAAGATGTCTCCGAATTTGTGCCTTCATACCTCAAAGAATTTTTCATTCGAAAACCGATGGGCGTTTGAACGGAATAACCTGATATTATTGTTTGAATGACGATGAACGAATCGGAACAAATTATAAACAAAGTTGCCAACAGTGCACTGGTCACATTTGATCTCGAAGCTCTTTTTGAGCCCGGCGAGAGAATTTTACTCGATATCAAGGATCAATTGCATGAAGGATTGCTTCTGCGGGAAAAGCCATTTCGGGAGTTTATAAAGAGCCACGATTGGAGTTACTATCAGGATAAATTTGTTGCGATTGTTTGTAGCACAGATGCAATAGTTCCGACGTGGGCATACATGCTCATGGCAATTGCGTTGAAGCCATTTGCAAAGCGAGTTGTTTTCGGATCATTAGCCGATTTGGAGATTGAAAATTATCGCGTGGCTTTAAACAACATTCAGTGGCCTTCTTATAAGGATGCGAAAGTAGTTGTCAAGGGTTGTAGTAAAGTCGATGTGCCTGTTGCTGTGTATGTTGATGTTGCTGATAGGTTAACGCCTTATGCTAGTAGTATAATGTTTGGCGAGCCTTGCAGCACTGTTCCTTTATTTAAGAAGCGGAAGAGCTTGTAGGGCGGCTGAAAAATTTTTCAATTTTTAGTGAAAAAAATTTTTCCTCGCGGAACCTTTCTAGCGTTTTTGCCCTTTTACTTTGCCGGCGCGAAATCTATTTCAAAAAGATTTTTAAAGTTATTGGGAAGTGTGTTTAAATCAATTACCTTTGCACTCCCAAAATGAAAATTGTGCGTGGTCAGGCCGGAAGGGTTTGACAAACTAAGCAGAATAAATCAGGAATCTAACCTTCTTAAAGAAGGTAAATTCGCAGGTAACTAAAGGGCAGATGTCCATAGTTAACACGTTCTTTGAATGGATGATAATTGATAGCGGACCAGCAGAATGACTTTAGGGTTATTTTGCTAGAACGAAGATTTACTTTGAAAAAAGGAGAACTTCAAAAAATTTAAGAGTCAAGGTTTCAGACAATTTAAGTAAAGCTGGCAAGCGGCGTTACCGGAAGGTGATGGTCGCAGTCGGCTAAGGAAGTGAGAGGCTGTCGGCTGAAAGCTGATAGCTGAAAGCTTCTTAAGATTTATTACAATGGAGAGTTTGATCCTGGCTCAGGATGAACGCTAGCGGCAGGCCTA
>CAMLER010000551.1 GCA_946478915.1 uncultured Chryseolinea sp. | reverse complement strand
AAAAAAAATTTGGCGTAGTACGATCTATCCGACAGCGTACATTGAAACGATATTGCTTTTCACCGCAGTGGACGCGGAGGGAATACACGCAGAGTGCGCGGAGGAATCCATGAATATTGCGACGTTTCTAAGAAGGGTCAACAGAGAAGGACGATCCAAACTCAGCGTCCAGGCAGAGTTCACAGAGGGAGTCAATAAAAATATTTAATACAATTCTAAAGGTACCCTGCGGTAAAAAAAATTTGGCGTCGTACGATCTATCCGACAGTGTGCCCAGTATAAAGATTGCTTTTAAGCACGGAGGGAAGTCACGCGGTGTACACGAAGGAATCCATCCATGAATATTTCGCCAGTTCAAAAAAGAGTTTGGCACTTCTCACAGAGGTGAAAATTCGCAACTTCTATCTTTTCTTTGCAAAACCGGGAGTACCCCGCGAACGGAGTTGCATCTGATGCACACCGCCTTTCCTTTTCTTGCGCCGATCTATAACAATATATACAATGAGTAGAATCAAAGAGGCAACTGTAATCCAGATCAAAGCCCACTCTATCTTTTCATTTTTTCCGAAAATAGCCAACAAAACTATTAGCGGAGTAATTCCTGTAAGCGTCGACAAAATGTATTTTTTGTATTCCATTCTTAACATGCCAGCAACAAAACTCAGCCCATCGTTGGAAAATGAACACATCCGTGTAATTACTATCGCCCCCACACCATAGTCATGAATATATTCTGCAATCTTCTTTTGATTTTCTATACTAACAAACTTGCTAAGGGTTACACGGCTGAGCTTTGATCCAATGTAATAGCCGAGAGATGAGGCTGCAAAAACACCACAAAACGAAATAATCGCACCCCAAAACGGCCCGTAGCTCACAATTGCAATCATCATCAATAGCACGTTTGGAATCACAAACAAAAACATCTGGAGGATCATCGCTACAATAAGAACGACGGGTCCAAATACGCCAAATGTTGATACCCAACGCTCAATGCGTTCCTCATCATCACCTGTGAGAATTTCAAATACTGTATTGACCTCGTTCTTAAATTGGGGAATTAGAAAGTAACATGAAACAAGGGTAACAGCCAGAGCACCGTAAACAATTATCGGATTTTTTTTTATTAAGCTGGATCGAGTTGACATGTACCATCTTTTCTATATATGGTAGTAACACTGATCTGGCACCATTGTTCAGAAAGAGTTCATTTCGCTTCTACGATAACAACGATTTTAATTCAAGATATTGTAGTAAGATGACGGTCTTAGCATCCCGAATTTCTCCGCTTTCAACCATTGCCAATGCTTTCTCATAAGGTAATTCCAGAACCTCAATGTTTTCCTGTTCATGCTCGGCGCCGCCGCCCTCGTTAACTTTCATATCCTTCGAATATTCAGCAACAAAGAAATACAGTATCTCTGTAACAGATCCTGGGGACATGTATAATTCAAATACTTTTCTGACATCACTGATCTTGTACCCCGTCTCTTCTTCCGTTTCCCTTTTGATACAATCTTCTGCATTCTCTTTGTCCAGAAGGCCGGCGCATGCTTCGATAAGCATTCCACCAGGATTTCCGTTGACGAACGTGGGAAGGCGAAATTGTTGTGTGAGTATCACGGTCTTCTGCAGCTTGTTGTACAGAAGAATGGTAGCGCCGTTTCCTCGATCGTACGCTTCACGGGACTGTTGCTGCCAGCTACCATCTTTCAACTTCCTGGTGAAAGTTACTTTGCGCAGCGTGTACCAGTTATCCGAAAGGATTTCTGTTTTCAGAATTTTTACATTTTCATTTTCCATGTTGCAATATGACAATAACGACTATGTTGTGTAAAACCAAAACGTAACCTTTTTGGTAAGTCGAATATTACCATTAGTTCAACCGTTATCCTTGTGGATTTACTGGATTATTTCGTAAGCCCTGTTGCTTTTAAAAACATGTCGGCCATGCGCGAGCCCATGGCTCGCTGCCCTTCGGAATCAAAATGAATTTTATCATCCTTAGATCTTAAATCAGCAGTCTCAACTGCCCAGGCAAAGTTGTCCAATGAGGTATAACGCTCAATAGCTGCATTGATGGCATCCCACCTCACCTGGTTATCGGAGAACGATCCCAGTTTCCCGATAATAATAGGCAGATTTGGATTACGACAATGGCGTCGAAACCGTAGAAAAATTTCTTCCAGCCGATCGCCGTAACCAGGAATACTTTGGTCATTAGTGTCGCTTTCTCCCTGGTGCCAAAGTATACCTTTAATTACTCCATGTTTTACAGCTGATGAAATACGCTGCTGAAAATTAGTCATGAGTGGAACACCCCGATGTACGGAATCTCCCAACCATTGATATGATGAACTTCCGCCAACAGCTACCGGAATCAGAAGAATAGATATGTCTTCTTTGATCGCAGGCAAGAGCCGCCTCGCAAAAGACATCCCACAGTCAAGACCAGTGAGATTCGGTTCATAAAAGTGAAGAGGTTCCTTGGCAACAACCAGCTCGTTTTTTGAATTGATCGAAAGGATACGTTCATTCGGAACTGTATCACTGGCAGCAACCACCCCCCTGCCCGCCATATTGGATTGTCCGGCGAGAATAAAAATCCAGACCTTGTCTCGGGCAGGAAGAGACTGGGGATAGTGAACTGTTTTGGGAAAATGCAGGGTGCGTTCAGTCTGACTGTAGCCGCTTATTCCGATTAACATCATGCCAATCAGGCCTATAGAACGATAAAAACTTTGGCATTTCGGCCGCGCTTTCACTTGCATTATCCTATTATGTTAAAACAACCGTTACCTAAGATTAAGAATAGTGATTAAAAAAATTACAGGCAAAAAATCTAATGCTAATATTCACTATACATATAACGAAGGAAATTTTCGAAGATTAGCAGTTACTTCGACGGGCATTTAGGTATGAATAACTGGATTTTTATAGGGTTTGCCGACTGGTTCAACAGCACAGGGATTTTTAATGATACGATCACGAGGTCTTGCTCTGGAACACCCCCGCCAACGCGGTTAGTGGAACAGCTAATTTGGGGCAGAACCTTACTTCGTCTGCGATCATGTCATTAACATTCTTGCACAACCAATGCCTAACTTGAGCCAAATCAGCAACACAGTGATAATAAGCCTCCGGACCTACTATGCAGACCAACTATGATGATATATACGGAAAGATTTGGAGTTTTTCACCACACCTTGGCGACCGGAACGCTTATCATGAACTAAATGTCCTGACAAAAAAGCTCATACATATCTACGATGAGCAGGGACGGTTATCAGAAGATCCATTTGCGTCAACCAGGGAGCGCAAGCTGAGTGAACCATTTGAAAAATTATATGCTATTTTAAAAAATCGCGTGTGCCTTGTTACAGGCGGACTTGGGTGCGTTGGATCCAACCTGGCAAACGAACTTTTGAAATTCGATCCGAAGCAGATTGTTATTCTCGACAAGAGTAGAAATTCAAAATACGCGGTTGAACAAGATCCTTGCATTACGATAGTGCATGGCGACATACGTGACTCCCAGTTCCTACTGGAAATTTTCAGTAAATATCAGCCTGAGTATGTATTTCATACTGCGGCACAACGCGACCCGGGTTACGCTGAATCGCATATTGAGGAAACCGTTACTACTAACGTGCTGGGTACACTAAACCTTGTAAAGGCAAGCGAGCATACACGTTCCGTAAAGCAATTCATATTCTCATCCACTGGAAAAGCCAGTCGCTATTTTACAGAGGAAGTATACGCATGTACAAAAAAAATGTGCGAAAATATCCTGGATCTTTACGCGCGCAAAGGTCGTGTCAGGTATGGGATGGTGAGGTTTACCCATAT
>CAMLER010000550.1 GCA_946478915.1 uncultured Chryseolinea sp. | reverse complement strand
GACGCTCAAGTGCCCAAAGATTTTATAAAAAGCTATTACGCCGCCTATAGTGGAACACCTACATCGGAGAAATTAGCGCCATTCTACCATGACAGCGTTCGGCTTGAAGATCCTACGTTTGGTTTTATAGGAAAAAGCAAAGCCGAAATTTTTCGAAATTTTGATAAAGCGAATGCTTTAAATCACTATGCGTGGCACGTCGACCAGACAATTATCAGTGGCGATACCGTTGTAACTGAGGGCAACCTGATAGCAAAATATGGAGGCATACCATACAGTATGAGGTTTGTTAATATTTTTCATTTTAGGAATGGCTTGATTTTTCGACAGTATGATTATTTCGATACGCGTCTGTATCATCAGGCAGTAAAGGAGTGGCGTGAGAAGAACTCGGAAAAGAATGACTGACCAATTGGCTAATGGCTTACATTAAGTTTGACATCCTCCTGGTTTACGACTGTTCAAATCCTAAATCCATGACTCCGTGACGGCTTCGAAAGAAGGTTCAACGTGAACTTTCGGTATCTACTAGACGATGGTGCACCGCAGATCGACAAACGTGGTCTAAAATTCGACTCTGTGGTCCGTTAAATTTCAATCAATATATAAAACGTCGCTAGCAAAGGGATATTTACCCTACAGCATCCAGCCTTCGCGTTAGTATTTTATTAGTGTAATTTATACATTTGTTAGACAGGCACTGTTGATGGCGTCGTTTTTCAAAGTGATTCTTCCAATTTAAATCAGACATCCTCATAATAAACATTCGATGAACACGAAATACAAATCCCGGTTGTCAGCGATTGCTGTTCTGATCTTATTCGGATTATTGATGGATGCCAATAACGCGTGGAGCCAGCCGCCGGGTGGAAGACCAAGGCCGGTACTGCCGCCGATACCGATAAAAGGGGATACGACGCATACTCTGTCCAAACATTTTATCCTTGCTTCATCCTCTCCCAAGGCGCCAGACTCCAATGGATTTATCCAGCGTTGGCTGGTGCTGGAGCCGGTGCGAAAAGAGATATCCCGGAACAATATCCTGACCGAGTCTTACCTTAAAAAAAACCTTTCTGCCGATAATTTCTCCACCGATTTCAAGCTTGTTCCCAAGAATGGTAAAAAAGTAAAGGTGGGGGAACAGCAACTGAAATGGTATGCGCTGGACAGTAAGACGTATAACTTTAATTTATTCCATTTCACTTACGCGATAAATAAGCCGCCATACGGAGTTCTTTTTTGGCTTGTCACCGTCATCGATTGTCCGGAAGAAATTAAAAATGTGAGAATGGCCGCCGGAGCTAATTCGGGAGGAATGTTTTGGTTGAATGGCGAGGAGGTACTTATGCTCTCGGGTGACCGGGATATGATTGTGGATAACGTGACCTCTCCGCTTGTAACGCTTAAAAAGGGAAAGAACATTGTCCGGGGTGCAGTTATCAACGGACCGGGTATGTGTAACTTTGCTGTTCGGTTCTTGGATGAGAAAGCATTACCAGTAAAGAATTTCAGTATTAGTTATGAGTGAAGTTTTGCCGCATGTTAGGACGTTGATGTCGTAGACCACAGCGGGATGAAAGGCCACAGGAGGAAATCGATCGATGACAAAGGTCTCACAGTGAATCATCAATGGGTATTAGAATAAAATGAAACACATGAAAATAACTGGACTGGCTTTCTTGTTCGCACTATTGATGCAGACAGCGGTAGCGCAAATTGGGAAACCATTTATTCATGACCCTTCTACTATTGTTGAATGTGAAGGAAAGTATTACACGTTTGGCACGGGTGGGGGTGGACTAATTTCTGAAGACGGTTGGAACTGGAAAGGAGGAGGCGTAAGACCGGGCGGTGGGGCAGCTCCTGATGCAATGAAAATCGGAGACCGGTACCTGGTAGCCTATGGCGCAACCGGTGGAAGTGGTAATCACAAAGGTGCCATACTGACTATGTGGAACAAGACATTAGACCCAACATCTCCTGATTTTAAATACACCGATCCGGTTGTGGTTGCAACATCCGATGGATATGAGGAATGTGATGCCATCGATCCCGGTCTGATGTTAGATCCCAATACAGGGCGACTTTGGCTCTCGTACGGCACCTACTTCGGTTTTAGCCGCATCGTGGAATTGGATCCTCAGACGGGAGCTCGGGTTGAAGGCAACGAACCCGTTGATGTAGCAATTGCATGCGAAGCAACAGTGTTAACATATCACGATAGTTGGTATTATCTCCTTGCTACACACGGTAGCTGCTGCGATGGCGCCAACTCCACCTACAACATTGTGGTCGGTCGTTCAAAAAACGTAACAGGCCCTTTCATGGATAATGTGGGAAGAAGCATGCTTGAAGGTGGCGGTAAAATGGTTGCTGCAACGAGCGGCAGACTAATAGGGCCTGGGCATTTTGGACGTATAACCGTTGAGGATGGTGTTGAAAAAATGTCTATCCATTATGAGGCGGATCTGGATCAGGGCGGTGGAAGTGTCTTAGGAATTCGTCCGTTGCTATGGAAAAATGGATGGCCCGTTGCCGGGGATAATGTTAAAGAAGGAACCTATGAAATATTATCCGAGAGAAGGGGGTATGCGCTGGAGTTGGCGGTTGATATGGTGAGAATGGCGGGGGGCATGCGCTGGTTTAATCGTAATGAGAATGACCCCATAAAACCGGTTGCATCACAGCAATTAAGTGACGTGGTCAACGCCTGGCCTACCGGCAACATTGATGCGCGCATAGGCGACTATATGTCTCGTCCGCATCAAAAATGGACCATCACAGCCGCGCCAGATTCAAGTGGATATCTGGGTGGATCATATTACAAGATAGTAATAGCGGAAACTGATAGAGCGCTGGCAGCAACTGCTGATGCACGGGTGGTAATCGTTCCTTCATTTAACGGTGCGCCTGAGCAATTGGGGCGGCTCGATCAACTCACCGATGGGACATATAGAATAATGCCCAAGATCATTCCCAATTCGAATCAAAAATTAGCCCTGGTTTCCTCGGGCGATAGCACACCCACCCTGGCGAAATTTGATATGAATAGCGACAACTCGAAGTGGAGTTTTAGAAAGGTGGAATAAAAGTTGAAAGTTCTGTGGCACCCCTTATACCTTATTCCTTATTCCCTATTCCTTTTTCCGATTGATAAGGCTCTACAAATCCTGATCAAATAGAAATAGATTAACGGTTGCGCGTTAGAGAAAGCATCTGCGCATTAATTGCAACAACGATCGTACTCACACTCATCAAAACCGCACCAACAGCAGGACTTAAAACAATCCCCGCACCCGCCAATACTCCCGCGGCTAACGGCAATGCTACCACATTGTAACCTGTTGCCCAGGCAAGATTTTGGATCATCTTTCTGTAGGTGGCCTTGCCAAAGAGAATAAGGTTTGCAACATCACGCGGATTGCTGTTTACCAATACAATGTCTGAGGTCTCTGCGGCAATGTCTGACCCTGAGCCAACGGCAATTCCTACGTCAGCTTGTGCGAGGGCAGGAGCATCATTTACACCATTACCGGTCATGGCGACAAATTCTCCTTGCGATTGAAGTTCTTTTATTTTCTCAAGTTTCTGGTGTGGCAACACTTCGGCAATAAATCCATCCATTTGCAGTGCATCACTGACGGTCTTAGCAACTTCTGTATTGTCGCCAGTCAACAGTAGGGTTTTGATGTTCTGATCACGAAGTACCCTGATCGCTTCGGAAGATCCTGGTCGAAGCTCATCAGCAAGCGCAACGAAACCAGCGACTTGGTCATCGATCAAAACAAAGACAATTGTTTCAGCCTTGGTCGATGGAACATCCGCTGTAAGATTTTTTTCTTTCAGGAATCCTGGGCTGA
>CAMLER010000549.1 GCA_946478915.1 uncultured Chryseolinea sp. | reverse complement strand
ACTCACGTAATTTGTTACGTCAAAACATTTGAAAGCAAAGATGGAGCCGTGAAAGTTCTATCTGACCTCGACGATCTTTATGCCTGGTATCATTCGTTTGTCAGGAATTTAAATAAGGAAACATCGCCTGAATTGATATCTATCGTTAACAAGATTAAAGATTCATCTTCATCGGATATTGATGTCGTCAAAGGAGTGTTCTATTGGGTTCAGGAGAACATTCAATATATCGCTTTCGAACAAGGTATGCGTGGCCTGATTCCTCATTCTGGATCTTATGTGTGCGAGAAAAGGTATGGTGACTGCAAGGATATGGCCAATCTCATTGTGGATATGCTGAACCTTGCAGGTATCAAAGGACATCATGCCTGGATTGGAACGAGAGACCTTCCCTATCAATATACACGTATACCGACACCGTTAGTCGATAACCATATGATCGCCGTGTATATCGGCGACGACAATCGGTATTATTATCTTGATGCAACCAGCGATCATACTCCATTTGGATTGCCTTCTTCAATGATTCAGGGAAAGGAAGCATTGATCGGTATCGACAACAAGCATTACGAAGTGAAAACTATTCCGGAGATATCAAAGGAGCGAAATGTTGTAATTGATTCGGTGGAAATAAAGTTTGAAGGCGATCAAATCGTTGGAATGGGTGTGACGTCACTGGGTGGATACCCCAAAGTATTTGGTAGTTACGTACTTGACCGATCAGGAGAAGAGGAAATTAAGAGGAATGTAACGCGGTTGATTGGGAAGGGAAGCAATAAGTTTTATTTGGATAATTACAGCCTTTCTAATGTGGGGAATCGCGACGTGCGAACCACGATTGATTATTCATTCCGCATTGGTGACTACTTTCAAAGGATAGGCGACGAACTCTATGTGAATCTGAATCTCAATAAAGATCATTATAACGACTTTATTAACGCTGCAAGAACGTCTCCCAAGGAACGCGATTATAAATATCAGAAAATTGACTATTGCGAGCTTACGATTCCAGAGGGCTATACTTTGGAATATCTGCCACCCAACTCACGCGTCGATGGTGATTTGATGGGATTTGAAACGGAATATCTTGCTCAGAATGGGAAAGTGCAGTTTAAGAAGAAGTTCTATGTGAATTATTTGCTGATGCAGCCGGACCAGTTTGAAAGATGGAATGACGCGATCAGGCCGCTGAGTGAAGCATATAAAGAGTCTATAATTTTAAGAAAGAAGTAAATGAGGTTGATTTTCTGTATCGTAAGTTTTTTGGTATTGAGTACCGCGCTGAGCGCGAAAGAAGTCAGTCTTTATGAATGGGAACAAAACCGGGATCGTTATGAACTATCCGGACAAGACAAAAATTTGTCGGAGATTATACTCAGGCATCATACACAATACGATTATGTTTTTGAGAATAGCCAGTTCGTTATGTACTCCACAATCCATAGGATTGTCTACGTCAACAATAATGAAGCGGTACAAAAACACAACCGAATTGTTATTTCGATGACCAATGCACTGGAGCTAGTGAAACTTAGAGCCAGGGCTATCAACAAAGATGGCAAGACTGTAAACTTTGACGAGAGCAATTTAAAAGAACTAAAGAACGAGTCGAATGGAAAGGCATATAAGATCTTTGCCATTGAAGGGGTCGAGCTTGGTAGTGAAATTGAATATTACTTTGTCCGGAAAATGCGGCCAAGCGTTTTTGACCGGGTATTTCTCCAGTTCGATGTACCGGTAAAAATGAATTCCTTCATGCTGACCTGCCCTGAACACTTGCAATTTGATTTTAAAACCTATCATGATTTTCCTGCGGTGAAGGAGGAAGAGAACGAAGATCTGAATGTATACCTCACGTCAATGAAGGACGTACCCGCATTGAAGGCGGAGGCGTTTTCAAACTTTGATCCAAACAGGAAGCGACTTGAATTCAAGTTGGCCTACAACACAGCAAGGTCAAAATCACGTCTCTACACCTGGGATGAAGCAGCAAAAACGTTCTATGTAATGCTTACAACAGTCACGAAGGAAGATCAAAAGGCACTTTCAAAATTTGTTAAAAGCTTGAATGATAATTCCGCCGATGAACTGGAAAAAAGGATTAAAAATGTTGAACAAGCGATCAAGGCTTCAATTCAGGTTAGTGAAGGCCGGGAAGAGTCTTTAGCTGAAATTTCATCCATCCTGAAGGTTAAGCTTGCTTCGCATCAGGGCATGACACGTTTGTTCCTGGCGGTATTTAACCAGCTGGATATTCAGTGCAATCCGGTGTTAACCTGCAGCCGCGAAAGCATCAGGTTTGACGGTGAATTCGATACCTGGGCCTTTCTAGACGATTACGTATTGCACTTTCCAGACACGAAGAAGTTTTTGTCGCCATACGTATTTGAATGCCGGTATCCCTTTGTGCAGCCGGAGTTCACTGCACAAAAAGGATTGTTTATGCAGCCTTATACGAGCGGAAATATTAAATCAGCTTTTTCTGTGATAGGGGAAATACCAGCCATAGACTACTCATACAACATAGACAATCTGAATCTCGATATTTTTTTCGTTGAAGACCTTGCATCAAACGAAATCAAACAGCTTAGGGAATTTGGCGGATATAATGCTGCATACTTCACGCCCTATTACGAAATAATGTCGAGAGATCAGAAACAAGCTATGATCGACCAGTTGGCAAAACAAACAGCACCCGATGCTGTAATTAATAAATGGACAGCAACAGCTACACCCGATGGTAATTCAAATAATTTTCAGGTGTCGATGGATTTTCACTCGTCACACTTTGTTGAAAGGGCAGGTTCGAAAATATTGTTCAAAATTGGCGAGCTTATAGGACCTCAGATTGAAATGTACAGAGACGACAAGCGCACAGTTCCCGTGGAAAATGATTTTAACCGAATGTATAATCGGATCATAAAAGTTCACCTTCCTGAAGGATACAGAATCAAGAATGCGGACGATCTGCTGATCGACATCGAATACACGGATGAAGCCGAGGTACCATTCTCTTTTAAGTCGGAGTACAACTTAAAGGATGGTGTTCTCACAGTCCACATCCAGGAATTCTACAAGGAAATTTACGCGCCGATTTCTCGCTACGAAGATTTCAGGAAGGTCGTCAACGCGGCTGCGGATTTTAATAAAATCACGTTAGTGCTTGAGAGGAACAATTGAACATCAAGCGACTAGATTTGACGGCAGGATATACCCGATTGGAAGAGCGTTAACGATCGAAAAACTCGTGCAATTTTTTGATCATTTTGCCAGCGTCACGTTAGAATATATACTCGCCCCTGGAGTTTACTTTAATTGCGGAGAGTCTTTTAGTTTCCTCAAAATCGTCAAAAATTAATTTCAGGTTTCTCCAAAAGTGCTCATGGCCGGAGGAAGGGTATTCTCTAACAATATGAGTTAGGGCCTCGTCTGTTAGACGCGTCGGAAATATATGCACAGGAATCTTTTGCTGCCCACTGTTCCTGGCTTCTACAGCCATGATGTACAACTCCTTAATTTTGTCATCAGTGATCGGAATACAACCAATAGTCACACAGTTGCCATGAATATATATGGATCCCCCCGGTCGTTGCTTGTCGCTAAGAATTTTGTCAGATGCATTTGGATAATTTATTCCAAGCGACAAATAGAAATTACTTTGCGGGTTAAAATGATTGATGTGATAAATGCCTTCCGGGATTTGGAGGTCACCCTCCTTCCTTTTCGGGCCGAGAGTGCCCGAGGTCGTACAGAAAGAATAAGTATGTAACAAAGTAAACGTATCGCTTCCAGTTTCCTTTATCCAAATTTCCAACTGACGTTCCTTTTTGAAACCACGCAAGAAAAGATGGTAGCCTTGGTACC
>CAMLER010000548.1 GCA_946478915.1 uncultured Chryseolinea sp. | reverse complement strand
ATTTTGAAAGCTCTCCTTTGTTTGCTGAAGAATCGGGCGACGGTAAGGCTACTGTAGCATCTGTCCCGCCCCTGATAGCCGATGATTCATCGATGCCAGGTCATACCACTTATGTTGAGATCGGGTTGGGGAAGGGGAACTATCCGTTGGATATGACAGGTATTTACGTTCCCGCAGCATTCGATCCGCGCAAGGCGGTAGATGCAATATTATATCTGCATGGTATGACAGGTAGTTTTCCGGGCGGATACGCTCAAATAATTGACTATTGGAGAGCTGCCAGGTTGCCTAATTATGATTTGAGAATCAGAGAGGATATTAATGGGAGTGGCAAGAATGTGATTCTGGTAGCCCCATCGTTAGGTGATAGTCCCAATAAATATCGAAATGATCTGAGCGGTAAAAGCGGCGGACTGGACGAATACTTCGCGAAAGTTGTTTCAGCAATAAACACATACACCATAAAGAAGCGATTTAATGCAGATCCGATAAGTATCAGGAATGTAATACTGGCGGCCCATTCAGCCGGTGGTTTGCAAATGCTGAAGATTGTGACGCTTAACAATCCAATCTATGGCCCGAAAATTTCGGAGTGCTGGGGGTTTGATTGTCTCTACGGCAAGGTGGTTGACGCGTGGCGAAATTGGGCATCAAAAAACACTAATAAGAAATTAATGGTATACTACCAGAGCACGACTGAAGGTAACTCTGTACTGCTTGCCCGCAATTCAACAAAGCTCGCAAACGTCTTTGTAAGAAAATCACCCGCTAAAAACCATTATTGGGTGGTAAGACACCATCTTAAGGAACGGCTGGCGAGGATTGGTGATGCTAGTCTTTCGAAGCTTGACTTCGAAATAGAAACGGAATACGACTTTGAAGGCATCACAACAACAAAAGAAAATGATTGGTCTAAGGCAGTTGTGCTCAACCGGCGATATGGTGAGGATTTGGGATGGACGCGTTTCCATAGCCAAATAAATGATTTGTTATTGCCTTTTTCGGGTCTGGAAAATGTGAGTTTAGGAGAGGAGGCATTTGCCAGGGCGCTCGCACGCTGGCAACAACAGCAGGGTTTTTCCAATAAGGATTGTGATGGCGTGTTGGGACCAAAGACATGGAAAAGAATGCAACCATTTATTGGCGAGAAAAAAGTTTCCCCTGGTGTAAACGTGCCGGGCAGTGATGTAGCGCAGACAGAGTGGTCCGCAAGCCACACCCTTCAAAATTTTTATCCGACATGGCAGGCGTACAATGTGAAGCGAAGCGATGTGTTGGGATGGGGGATTACTTCACCTTCTACCTATATTGAATCTGCCATTCGTGAGTGGCTGGCGAATCCATCCATGCATTCGCATTTCGACCGTAATTTTGATGGGAATCCTAAACGCTCCTATCTGAACCTTCGACGGCTTTACCAGAAAAAAAATATTTCAGATCCGGCGTCGTATTTCACGGCGAACATTGTCCCGATAAAGTTTTTTAATCGGAGTACTGCCGGGCATAGAGATCTGGCAAATGCATTGAAGACAGCACAGGCTGACCTTACTTCAGCAGGGTATAACTTCACTCTGGCAAGCGCGTGGTCTTTCGTGCCCCGAACGGTTAACTTTGATTTCAATATTTTGTCTAATCATGCTTTGGGAACTGCGATTGATATCAATCCTGGTTCTAATCCTCACATCATGTCGAAAGGAGAAATTCAGGTGATTGACGCGGTCTGTCGTCCCGTTTTAACGTCTGGCCTATTGGCAGAAACTGATCCAGACATCCTCAGAAAAGCGAGCGATCATTTTCGAAGCACTTTTAATGAAGAATGGATCAATCAGCAAACACTTTCCACATTGATAAAGGCTATCAACAAAAACCGAACAAAACTGGATCAGTTTGCAAAGACAGGATTTCTTAATCTTCCAACTGTTTTCATTCGTGCACTGCAAAGTGCGGGACTAGGATGGGGTGGATCATGGAAAAACAGCAAAGACTTTATGCACTTTGAACTTAGGCATACTTGAAGAGGTCTACCGGCAGAGTTGACATCGGTTGTTTAATTTTACGCCTCCAGTATTGCCTCTTGCCGTTTCCTTTTAACGCCTTTAGGCTTTTCAGTATTCGCCTGTGCTTTTTTGTTAGCTTTCTTTTTTCTGCCCCACCAAATGTATACGCCGGTTACAGGTAAACTGGCGCAGATCAGACTCGCGAAGAACGCGATGAATTTTCCTGGAAGTCCAAGTATTGCACCAGTATGGATATCATAATTCATACGCAATAATTTGTCCGCTGCTTTTGCTTCGGGAAACCTCCCATAGATATGATCGACGGGTACTTCCTTCATCGTATACTGATCGTAATAGCGATAGTCAAGTTTCCAATAGGTTTCATCATCAGGGTTGGCATTTGCACCGATCACAGATGATTTCGATTCAGGTATATGAACTTCAATTGTTTTCGCATCAGAATATTTGGCTTTCATATCCGCATAGATTTTGTCGATCGCAGGCATTTCGCCGTTGTATGTTTGGGTAGTATCTGATGATGGTTCTGAATAGACTAGTGACTTTTCTCCACCGGCTGCCGCATATAACCCATTGGCAAACCACTGGAATCCCCAGACAAGTCCGGTAAAGGCGAGAATGAGTGCGATCGCAGCCGCATAAAATCCCAGCACATTGTGAAGATCATAGTTAAGACGTCTCCATTTAGCTTTCCACCGGATAGTGACGCGCTGCTTTGTGTCCTTTTTCTTTCTTGGCCACCAGAGAACCAGTCCGGACACAAGCATTACAACGAAACATAACGTTGCGCTTGCTGCAATAGGCTGGCCGATTTGCGGCGGCAACCATAGATAGAAATGTCCATCGAGAATGAAATTGAAAAAATCGGTAGACATATCCCTGACCTCGAGAACTTCTGCTGTATAGGGATTGACATAAACCAAGTAATAGTACTCCGGGTCCAGGCTATAAAATATAACCATCGCCGAACGTTCAGGCCCCAGATATTGTACGGCGTGAATATGTTTGTCTGGCAGCTGTTGTTCAGCTGCTGTCTTCAAGACAGAGGGCGGTAAGAATTCCTTGGACTGCTTTTCAACAAATCTGAACGATTGGGTGAGGTCCTGGATTTCTTTTTGAAACGCGTAAATACATCCGGTAACGGCTATCACAAAAACCAAAAGGCCGGATGTGAATCCGAGCCAAAGGTGTACTTTTCCAATTATCTTTTTAGCCGTCATTTTTGTTCGTTACGGTTCAAATCAGAATCTGTAAGCCAGGCTTAAAACAGCGTTTCTCGGTTTTTGAGGATTAATTGTTGAGTAACCGGTGTAATATTGTTTGTCACCTACATTGTTGACATTGAGTGCAATGCGGAAGCTGGGTGCATTGTAAAACAGAGTGGAGTTTAGGACGGTGTAGCTGGGAAGACTGAATGTGCCTGTAACCTGGCTATCCAAGATATTCAGTTCGCTGGAATAGTTTCCGCCAACGCCGAATCCGAGGCCGGTAAGCAATCCAGATTTGATTGTATAGGTAGCCCAAACGTTGACCAGATCGGAAGGACCGGCGTAGATCGGCCTGCGGCCAGTTTCAAGCCAAACGTTAGCTTCATCGCCATCAAGTACTTTGCTTTCGTTGTGACTGAATCCGGCAATGAGATGTAATCCTTCCACGGGGCTTGCGATTAGATCAACTTCAATCCCTTTACTCTCAACTTTTCCTCCCTGGAGGGCGTTGTTAATATTGGTTGGATCGCCGGTCACGACGTTTTCAAGTTTGATATCATAGTAGCTGACCGTGGCAGTTAACTTGTCGGAAAATAAATTCGACTTGATACCAAATTCCAGTTGGTCTGCATGCTCTGGTTTGAATGTTTT
>CAMLER010000547.1 GCA_946478915.1 uncultured Chryseolinea sp. | reverse complement strand
AGATTATAACCAGGTAAAAATAATTCTGAACAACCTTTTAACCAACGCAGTCAAGTATCATAACCTGGAACAACCGAATCCATACATAAAGATCACTTTCAAAAGAAACCGTCATGTAGTCGAAATTTCAGTTGAGGACAACGGCCGGGGTATATCAACAGAAAATGTTCCCAAGATCTTCGATATGTTTTTCCGGGCGGCGGAAGATACTGATGGTACCGGCCTGGGTCTCTACATCGTAAAGGAGGCTTTGAATAAAATTAAGGGAATTATTTTTGTAGACTCCGAACTTGGCAAAGGAAGCAAGTTCAGGATAGTACTGGAGAATGCGTGAGGTTTCGCGAGACGTTATCCGTTAATTGTTGCACGTCCGTCAGATCTTGATTTACCCTAGCCGAAGGCGAATGGTGTTTGGCTCGAGCGAACCTCAAACCTCAAACTTTGAACCTTCAACCATTAACCTAATAATGCTTGAGCCTTACTAATTCTTCCTTTGAAAGGAATCGCCATTCCCCGCGACCGAGATTTTTTTTATCCAGGCCTGCATAAACGGAACGGTCTAATTTCAAGACTTCGTAGTTAAGAGTTTCGAAAATCCGACGAACTACCCTATTCCAACCGATGTGAATTTCAAGTCCCACTGTGCGTTTGTCATCCGAGATTATTGCCAGATCGTCGACCATCGCCTTCCCCTCGTCTAACTGAACGCCATCCAAAATCAGCTGAGCATCCGCCTTTGTTAAAGGTTTATCAAGTTCAACTTTATAGATCTTTTTTACATTGTATGAAGGATGCATGAGTTTATCTGCCAGTTCACCATCGTTGGTAAGCAGTAGCAACCCCGTTGTGTTCCGGTCGAGCCGCCCTACAGGGTAAACCCTTTCCTTAACCTTGTTTCCGATCAGGTGCATAACGGTATTTCGTTCCTGCGGATCACTGGTAGTGGTAAGAAATCCCTTCGGTTTATTTAAAAGGATGTAAACAGGTCGCTCGGCCCGAAGAACTTTGCTTTCGTGTCGAACTTCGTCGCCCGGATTCACCTTATATCCCATTTCGGTGATGACTTTTCCATTGACTGAGATCAAACCCATTTTGATCAGTTCATCTGCTTCACGACGTGAGCATACTCCGCTATTTGCAATAAACCTATTGAGACGTATTTTTTCCGTTTGTGCAGGTGCCTTAAGGTCCGGCTGAACCTTTTCATCAAACGTCTTTTTCGATTTGCCGCGCTGCTTGCCAAATACTTTTCCAGGTGATGACTTTCCAGATTCGTCTGCCTTTTTATAAGGTCGCTCGCGACGCAAACCGATCGAGGAGGAATCGCTGTTACCTCTCGCCTTGAATGCAGGCTTCTCCTGGCGTGGATATTGTGATGCGCGCTTTTTAGAATCGTAATTTTTTGCAGGTTTTTCGTCTTTGAACCTTGAACGCCTTTCGCTAGATGATCCTTGTTCTCTGCGAGGGCCTTCATCTGCAGATCCGAACTTGCTTCTTGGGCCAAGCCGACCGCCACCTTTCCCGGACGGCTTTGAATCACGTTTCCATGGACGCGACGAGTTATCTGTGCGACGATTGGGCACTGATTTTTTCCCCGACTCCGAATCGGAAGACGAATCTGATATTCGGCGCCTTCGACCTCTTGAATTATTAAGGCTGGACATCGGACTCCTTTTGTTCTAAGTTGTCCTCTTGCTCTGGAGATTCACCGATGGAATTTACCTCGGCTACAAATTCTTTTGGTGTGGGTAATTCGGAAATGTCATTAATGCCGAAATACTCCATGAATTTTGAAGTCGTGCCATAAAGCATTGGACGACCAATTGTTTCAGCTTTCCCGGTAATTTCGATCAGGCCTTTGTCCAGCAATTTCTGAACAGCATAATCACAATTAACACCACGGATATTTTCTATTTCTGATTTGGAAATAGGCTGTTTGTATGCGATGATTGAAAGGGTTTCCATTGCCGAAGTCGACAGCCTTTTCTTAGACTGCTGCTTAAGCATGATTCCAATACTCGTTTGATATGAAGGCTTGGTTAGAAATTGGTAACCGCCAGCAGACTTGAACAATTGAAAGGAAAAATCCTCCGACTGATATTTTTCCTCAAGGCGTTGAATTGCTCCAGTGATATCCTCTTCAGGTACATCTGCATTGAACATTTCTGACAAGCAGCCTTTGATGTCACCGATTTTGATCGGCGCCGGCGAACAAAAAATTAAGGCTTCGATGTGATTTTGTAGAAAGTCCAAATCGCAGGGGTTTAAGTCAGAATCCGATCTTAGTCGTGTTGCATCATTTTTGCCTCTATGGACTGCGTTGTATGCGGTACGGCTATAAGACGTTCCTTAGGAATTAGTTTTCCAGTGACAGAACAAATTCCGTACGTCCCGTTTTTAATGCGAACCAATGCGTTCTCAAGGTTCATAATGTACTTTTGCTGACGAGCTGCAAGCTGACTCAGATTTTCCTTTTCAGCCGTTTCTGCTCCATCCTCCAAAACTTTCGTATTTCCACCGGAAGTGGCGTCTGTACCTTCGTCGTTGTTGCGATTGAGAGTTTCCTTTAAGATTCTGTATTCATCACGGGCTTTATCCAGCTTCTTGTGAATTAGTCCTTCAAATTCTTTTAATTCTTCCTCGGAATACCGGGTACGGGTATCAGTAGTGGAAGTCGTGGTTTGTTTATGAGCAATTGGTCTTGTATTTGGCACAGGGATTATACTTAATTGTGGTGGAGCCGGCTTAGGAGGTGCGACAGGCATTGGCTTTTCAACCTGAGGAACAGCAGCCTTGGGAAGTGGTGCCGGCCTCTCGATTTTTTCAACCCTTTCAACTTTCTCTACTTTTGGAGCAACAACCTTTTTAGGTGCCTCTTTTTTCGGCGATATTTTTTTCGGAGTTTCTTTTTTTGCCACAGTTTTTACAGCAGTTTTCTTCGGAGCAACTTTCTTTACAGCTTTTGGAGAGGCCTTTTTAACCTTTTTTGGAGCAGCCTTTTTTGCTTTAACAGGTGTTGTTTTCTTTGCTTTCACTTTCGCAGCAGGTTTTGTCTTAGGGGACTTTTTTGCTGCCTTTGGTGATGACTTTTTGTTCTTAGCCATATGTGTACTCCGTTTGGTAAAAGATGCGCAAAATTATGAGGTAAGCCCCGAAAACAAAAAATATTGTACAATTATAATTCCATAATATTGATTTTGACCTTTAAAAGCTATCATTCTAATTCCCAGTTTGATACAATGAAATGGTTTTTGATAATACTTGCGGTCTTCTCCGGTGTCTCGTGCGCAACAGACTCGAAAAAAAAGGTAGCTGACTCGGCAGATTTCGGACCCATTACAGTGGTTGTTCATGGAGGCGCAGGCACAATCCTGAAGTCGAGTATGACTGCTAAGAAAGAAGAAGAATACCACAGGAAGCTACGTGAGGCATTGGATACGGGCTTTGCAATCCTGGAGAAAGGCGGTAGAAGTGTTGATGCAGTCGTCGCCACAGTTAAGATTCTCGAAGACTCTCCTCTCTTCAACGCCGGAAAGGGCGCTGTGTTTACCTATGATGGAAGGAACGAACTTGATGCATCCATCATGGATGGAAGCACCCTTATGGCTGGAGCTGTTGCAGGAGTTACAACCATTAAGAATCCGATCGCAGCGGCCCGTGCAGTCATGCAAGAGTCCAATCACGTAATGCTCGCAGGCAAGGGAGCGGAGTTATTTGCCGAGGAGAAAGGTCTTGAGATCGTTCCAACCTCCTACTTTTTTGATTCACTCCGTTACCAACAGCTGTTGCGGATTAAGGCAAATGAACAGGCAAGCGGCATTCGCAATGATGATAAGTTCGGTACGGTTGGATGTGTAGCGCTCGATCGATTCGGAA
>CAMLER010000546.1 GCA_946478915.1 uncultured Chryseolinea sp. | reverse complement strand
GCAATCATGCAATCGTTCGATCTGGCGGAATCCAATGGATGAAGGCAGGCAATGGAATTATCCATGACGAAACTGCCAATCCGGATACTGAAACCGGAAACCCGGAAATTCACGGGTTCCAATTTTGGATCAACCTTCCATCGCAGATAAAAGCAGAACAACCTGCGTACATGGCCATTCAGGCGAATGAAGTTCCCAGAAAAATATTAGCGGAAAACAGCGGTTGGATCAAAGTAATTTTAGGCATTTACGAAAACCTAAAATCCATAATCCCAAATTATACAGAGCAGTTTCTGTATCATCTTCACCTGAGCGGTAATCAAAAGTTTTCAATTTCTTTCTCAGATAAAACAGAAGTAGCCGCATTTCTACCAACTCAGAATGCAACCTTAAACGCCACGGCATTTGAGGCTGGAGAATTTGTGGAATTCGATCGAAAGGCCGGAGAAATTGTAATTAAAAATACATCACAGGAATCCCTTGACATTCTTCTTTTTGGTGGCGAACACTATGCCGAACCCGTCATAGCTCAAGGCCCCTTTGTGATGAACACCATGCATGAGATCACGCAAGCGTACAACGACTTTTATGCAGGTAAGTATGGCGAAATAAAATAGCATCTCTTGACTTCAATAACACTCAAAATTCTATGAAACAGATCAGACTATCGGCTGCAACGGTTTTAATACTCTTAACGAATTTAAACATTATGGCACAATCCATCCCGGGAGAAAAAGATCCCAACATTTCAAAAGACACTCGCGCATTTCTGAAAGTACTGAACAGTGGTGACGGCCCACCTTTAGAAAAATTATCGCCTAAAGATGCTCGCCAGGTCCTTGTGAATGCGCAAAAATCAGTGTCCTACGATTACAGCGATATTGAAGAATCAGAACGAACGATTACACAAGATGGACTAACGATTACCGTTCATATTGTTAAACCGAAAGGAGCTAAGGATAACCTTCCCGCCTTCATGTTCTTCCATGGCGGAGGATGGGTGCTGGGTGACTATCCAACACACAAGCGGTTGGTTCGAGACCTGGTGGTGAAAAGCGGGGCGGTAGCAGTATTCCCTGATTACACGCCAACTCCGGATGCTCAATTCCCAGTGGCGATTAATCAGGGATATGCTGCAACTAAATGGGTAGCTGAAAATGGAAAAGAGATTGGCGTAGACGGTTCGAGACTGGCTGTTGCCGGGAACAGCGTAGGCGGAAACATGTCCACCGTGATTGCATTAATGGCAAAAGAAAAAAATGGCCCTAAGCTCGCTTTTCAACTTCTACTATGGCCGTTGGTTGATTCCGACACGAGCCGCCCCTCTTACAAAAAGTTTGCGCAAGGCAGGTTTTTGACTACTCCAATAATGGAATGGATGTGGGGTATGTACATCCCTAATGCTAAAGACCGGAAGCAAAAATATGTATCTCCTGTCAATGCAACGCTGGAAGAATTGAAAGGATTGCCACCTGCATTAATTCAAGTTGCGGAAAATGATATTCTATTCGATGAAGGCGTTGCTTATGGTCGAAAACTTGATGAAGCCGGTGTATCGACCACTGTAATGGTGTATCAAGGAATGATACATGATTATGGAATGTTGAATCCATTGTCACACGTACCGGGTGTACAGGAATCATTGACCCATGCTGCGGCACACCTACGAGCAGCTTTATCTGGTAAGTAAACGTTTTGCAATTAACACTCCAGCGAAAGTTGAAGGTGTTAGTTAGCAACAACTAAATCAGGACCCCGCGAGATTGATTCTTAATGTTATATGAAAACCTTATACAAGACGCACAACAATTTAAGATTGAAATATATGGTGGACAAGGAATATTCTAAGGATGAAATAACCATTTTATGGAAGCCGGAAAAGTGCATCCACTCCGGAATATGTGTAAAAACATTACCTCATGTTTATAATCCCAAAGAAAAACCGTGGATAAAACCGCAGAACGCAAGCTCTGAAGAACTTATCAAGCAAGTTTCCAAATGCCCTTCGGGAGCTTTGAGCATTAAATAAGAAAACACACTATGGTAAATATCGAACGAGAAGACAATGGAAAAAAGGGGCGCTTTGTCATTTATGAAAATGATGTACCTGCCGGGGAAATGAGTTATGTATGGACGGGAAAAACAAGATTTATTATTGACCATACCGGTGTGGAGCCGAGCTTTAGCGGTAGAGGATTTGGTGAGCAGTTGGTTGCGAAGGCAGTAGAATATGCCCGAGACAACAATCTGAAAATTCTACCGCTTTGCCCCTTCGCTAAAAAAATATTTGACAACGATGTGAAACTTGATGATGTCCGTGCGTAAGTACCTTCGTATGTAGTTAATCTTCACATTGACAAAAACCTAAATCTATGAGTCAAAGATAGAGTACTGACGATGGCTTAGCCACCGTTGCGTACGAATTAATAGAATCTGATGTGCTGTTACTTTACTTAAAAACGTGCAAAGCTACATTGGAACGATGGAAGGGCCAGATTTCTATGCGAAGGTTAGCCTTTCAATTTTCTTTCAGTTTCTTTCCATTCAATCAATGCACCACATGCACCGTGCCTTTGTGCTCACGGCGGCGGTTGTTGCAAGTCGTAATCTGAAGGTACCAGAAATAAACTCCGGCGGTTACACCGTTGGCATTCCAATGAAAGGATGGATCACGAGAAGTAAACATGCGATCACCGTAGCGGTTAAATAGGATTAAATTCATGTCGGATATGCCTTCACTATAGACCTGAAAGGTTTCATTCTTTCCGTCGCCGTTCGGTGTGATGATATTGGGAACAAACAGGCTGTCGGGCTCCAAAATCATCGGGTGCTGTCAGGACGTTAGTTTTTGCGTGTTTTTGCAGAAATGTAGAGTCGGAATAGTGCATTATTATCAAAAAGTAAAATAGACGAAAAAAAATTTGCGCAAGTAAATGCTTGCGCTTACATTCGCAAGTAGATACTTGCATATTATGGAAACACGAAGAGATGTTTTTCAGGCCATAGCAGACCCTACGCGAAGGGCAATTATTGGTATGATTGCAAAAGGCCCTGTCAATGTCAATACCATTGCCGAGCATTTCGATGTAAGTCGCCAGGCAATTTCACTGCATTTGAAAATATTGGCAGAGTGTGATTTACTCACAATGAAACAACAGGGACGCGAACGTATTTGCAAAGCGAAACTTAAAAAGCTGAACGAAGTGAACGAATGGGTAACACAGTATAAGCAGTTCTGGGAAACCAAACTTGACGCATTGGGCAAATTTCTTAACGACACTAAAGAAAAAAATAATGAGCAAGAAAATAGTCACAATTGAGCGTATTTATGATGCGCCTATAGAAAGGGTTTGGGAAGCGCTTACTGATAAAGACCAAATGAAGCAGTGGTACTTTGAAATCAATGACTTCAAAGCCGAAGTTGGATTTGAATTTCAGTTTTCCGTGGAAAACGAGGGAAAAATTTATCTACACAAATGCAGGGTTGTTGAAGCAGACCCAATAACAAAAATTGCTTACACCTGGAGTTATGACGGTTATGTCGGGCAATCTCTTGTGACTTTTGAATTGTTCAGCGAAGACAAAGACAAGACCCGGTTGAAGTTAACCCATTCGGATCTGGATACATTTTCAGAAGCCAACCCTGAATTTTCACCCGAGAACTTTAACGATGGATGGAAGAGTATCCTTGGAGAATCGCTCCGGAAATTTGTGGAGAGTGAAACGTTTACGAAATCAATTCGAATCAAGGCAAGCTTGAAAGACATTTGGCACATTGTTCTTAATCCTGATAATCAATGGGGCCTCGCGTTCGGCGGTGGTGCGACGGCAGAATCGGACTGGAAAGAAGGATCACCGATTATTTGGAGAGATTTACAAAATAATATAGGCGCAA
>CAMLER010000545.1 GCA_946478915.1 uncultured Chryseolinea sp. | reverse complement strand
TCTTAGCTCGAGCCGAACTTTAAACTTGTAACCTTGAACTTTAAACTTTAAAATGGTTCAAGGTTCCAAGTTTGCGAACCTCATCGTCCATCTGCGAAAGCCGGCTTTTCACTTAGCTCGAGCCGAAACTTGGAACCTTAAACCGTTAAACTTTAAACTAGTTCGTCCTCCTGGGAAAACCGGCTTGTCTCTTAGCTCGAGCCGAACTTTAAACTTGTAACCTTGAACTTTAAACTTTAAAATGTTACGTCCACTTTTGCAGTTCAACAATATTTCCATCAATATCACGCGCATAGACGAAGTTCAGTGTCCCAAGCTCTGACACTTGAGTCTCTACAACCTCACCCATTCGGCTTCCCCCGTTTTCAAGAACTCTGTTTAGAATGATGGAAACATCATCCACTCTGAATGCGATGTGCCCATAGCCCTTGCGGTTGGCCATAGGTTTTAAGCTATCTTCATTATGATTATACTGAAAGATCTCAAGGGTAGGGAGAGACTCATCGTACCCTGGCAACTTAAGGTGGATGCCTTGCAGATTTGCATCTTTAATTGCTGTTGCCCGGTCCAACCATTCTCCTCGCAGGTCGCGTTCCGGATAAAGAGGTTGGCAATCAAATACCGTAATATAAAATTCAGCGAGGCGTTTCCAATCATCAGTAATGATGTTGGTGTGAGCATACTTAATCATGACTTCTCTGTGTTTAGGTTAGTGAGTTTAAGATAAACCTTTTTCTATTACCTATCCGGACGCGTTGGCTGCCTTTACCCCTTAGAAATGCTTGGGTTCTGGCCCTTCATACTATGTTGTATGGAATAGATGGACTGGTTGATACAAATTTGGACCAGACAATTTATTTATCCGGTAAAGAGTGTATCACGGGGGCAAGGAGTCTGATCGTCCGTGTAACCATATTGGTCACAAAAACCTTCGTGCGTATCGCATTTGGAAATATATCTCTCATTACCAATTGATCTCCTCAAAATCATTTTTCTACTTATTTTGTTAGCTAATGTGACGAAGGCATATGATGACATTGAGATATTTACGCATACTGCTGGTGCTGACATGGGCATGCAGCGATGATCCGGATCCTGTAGAAAATCCAAAGATTGAGGAAGTGGAAGATGTTGTGACGAGCGGGAAATGGCAGATCACTTATTTTTTTGATACCGACCAGGAGGAAACCGACAAATTCACAGATTATACATTTCAATTCCTGCCCAGCGGATCACTGGTAGCGAATGACGGACCGGATGCGGTATCCGGCACTTGGGCTGTTAAAGAGGAGGGCAGCAGTGACGACAATGCTGATGACATTGACTTCAATATTTCCTTCACCACCTCACCGCTGTTAGATGAGCTTACTGATGATTGGGAAATAATCTCAGTCACAGGTTCAAGAATCGAATTGCGTCATGTAAGCGGCGGAAACGGCGGCACGGATCTGTTAACCTTTGAAAGGATTTAGCTTTTGTTCTGGGTGTTGAATTGTCCCATGGTTCGCTCGGCGCCTATGGTACAGAACGACAGTATCATTTCATTAGCTTTTTCAATGAGGGGAGGAATTGCTTTGAACTCGTCTTGCGTGAAGTTACTCAGCACGTAATCAACTTGTTGACCTTTATGAAAAGTGTCACCAACCCCTAAACGGAGGCGAGCATAATCCTGACCATTAAGTGTAGCTTCAATGTCTTTCAGTCCGTTGTGGCCTGCAGAACTGCCCTTAGTTCTTAGCCGGAGCGTTCCGAAGGGCAGTGCGATATCATCCACTACGACCAGGAGATTTTGTTTTTCGATTTTTAGTTGTTGAAGCCAGTAAGCAACGGCCTTGCCACTGAGATTCATGAACGTGGTCGGCTTAATGAGATGTACAGATTTTCCCTTGTGCTTAAATTCCGCTTTTTCTGCATGGCGGTCGGCTACAAAAGTACAGCCTTGTTTATCTGCCAACTGATCCAATACGAGAAATCCGAAATTATGACGCGTCAATTCATACTTCGGCCCCGGATTGCCCAAACCCGCGATGAGAAATTTCATAATAATTAGGTTTGAAGTTTGAAGTTTCAGGTTTGAGGTTCGCACAGAAAAAGATCTGTGGGAACCTCAAACTTCAAACCTGAAACATAAAACCTATTTTTTTCCTTCTTCCTTCTTGGGAGCCTCAGCCTTCTTCGCCTCTCCACCAGCAGCAGGAGCAGCACCTTCGGCAGGAGCAGCAGCGGCGGCAGCAGCGTCTTCAGCAGCCATTTTAGCAGCGCGAGGTACTTCAACGACGGCAACCGATGCCTGTTTTGGATCTACGAATTCAAGATTAGCGATCTTAATGTCTCCCACTTTTATAGCGTGGTGAAAATCAAGGTTGGAAACATCTACATCTATATGATCAGGCATATCTTTGGGAAAAGCATACACCTTTAGAGAGGATCTCTTCTGTACCAATGCTCCGCCTTTGGAAACCCCCGGAGCGATACCCACCAATCTGGCAGGGATATTCATCTTGATCTTTCTGGTTTCGGAAATGCGGAGGAAATCAGCGTGTAGAATCACTTCGCTCACCGGGTGGAATTGGACTTCCTGCAAAATGGCCTGGCTTTCTTCACCTTCGATGTTAATATGAACAAAGTGGGCTTCGTTGGTATACACCAATTCTCTGAAGAGAATCATCGGCGCATAAAAATGAACCTGGCTTTCACCTCCATACAATACGCAAGGGACAAGACCCTCGTCGCGAAGTTTTTGTGAACCTGTTTTACCGAGATTTGCTCTTCGATACCCTATAATCTCAATGGTTTTCATAAATAATTATTGTTAGTTGATATAAATACTGCTTAGAGTTTGATGAAAAGTGAGCTGATCGATTCATTGTCATGGATCTTGCGAATCGCCTTTGCGTACAAGTTGGAAACCGTCAGTACCTTTATCTTATTGCTGGGTTGTTTTAAAGGAATTGTATCTGAAACTGCTAATTCCTCTAAAACAGAATTTTCGATATTCTCATACGCATTCCCGGAGAGCACTGGGTGGGTGCAAACAGCACGCACAGACTTGGCGCCTTTATCCTTCAGCAATGCGGCCGCCTTGCAGATTGTTCCTGCTGTATCCACGAGATCATCGACCAAAACAACATCCTTTCCCTCAACTTCTCCTATGAGGCGCATTGAACTCACCTTATTTGCTTCTCTTCGATATTTGTCGCACACCGCTAACTCTGCATTGAAAAACTTTGCAAAACTGCGTGCGCGTTTTATTCCGCCGACATCCGGAGATGCGAACATTATATCATTTAGCTTCAGCGACTTGAGATACGGTACGAATATATAAGAACCGTCAAGGTGGTCGACAGGGATATCAAAGAATCCCTGGATTTGATCGGCATGAAGATCACAAGCCATGATGCGTGTCGCACCTGCAGCCGAAATAAGGTTTGCAATAAGCTTAGCAGCAATTGCTACACGAGGTCGGTCTTTTCGATCCTGGCGTGCATAGCCGAAGTACGGAATAACCACATTAATGCTGGACGCACTCGCTCGTTTTGCAGCATCAATCATCAACAGCAACTCCATCAGATTGTCGGAAGGAGCGAAGGTTGACTGTATCAAAAATACTTCGTGACCTCTTACGGATTCGGCAAGGAAAGGCGACATCTCGCCGTCGCTGAATTGCTGGTAGTCAACTTCTCCCAAAGTTTCGCCGTAAGCATTCGCAATCTTTTCTGAAAGATAGATTGTCGCTCTGCCGCTGAACATTTTAACTGCCATGTGCTTCTTCCTTGTCCGTTTACCCAACTATGGAATCGTGTTAAAGGCTGACCAAAGCGGCCGGTGCACTATCTCGATGGCTACTGCATCGGGATAACTCAGAATCCCGATCCCAATCCCGATCTCTCGATAACCATCGGGATCGGGATC
>CAMLER010000544.1 GCA_946478915.1 uncultured Chryseolinea sp. | reverse complement strand
ATCGCACTGCACCAATACGCCGTTCATCCACCGGGTTGAGAAGAAAGTATTAGCCCCTGTATTCCTCACGCTTTGAATATAATTGGCGTTAACAGGGAGGTCCGACTGGGTAACGGAAATACCCTGTTGAATTCTACGATTAACCGCCCGCTGCGATAAAAATTGGAGAGGTTCCGATACCTGATACGTCGTACCGGTTTTGTCCTTGAAAAATACCATGTATCGATTTACCTGCGCCCATCCGCTGGATGAAAAGAGTACCGAAAGGGCAACGATAGTATACTTACTCCACTCCATGGGAATTAATGGTTTGCTGATAGATCCTTCCACTTTCAACCTCTTGTTGTCCCAGGCAACCACCAACCGTGCAGTAGTTAAGCAAAGTTGATTCTTTATAAATGAGTCCAGTGTTTTTTGCGTATACTTCTTTGCGTTGATCCAGCGAAACAACGTAGTCCTGATTATCATTCTGATTGATAACAAGACAATCATCGAAAGTTGCTCCATCCACTGAAAAAGATATCTGGACTTCTTCCATCAAATAGGCATCCTCTCCAAGGGTGTTATAAAGATTTCCATCCCATTCCGCATCCTTTTCCGCAGGCAATTTTATTTTAACAAAGGAGATATTTTCTTCCTGAACCACAACGCCCTGTTTTTCCACTCTAGCCGACCACGTGTCTAGCGGAATAAAGTCTTGGCCGTCGTCACTTTTCTTACTGCGATGCATAACATAAGTAAAACCGCCGGCGGCATTCGGAAAAGAATCAGCTATCACCGTCTTCAATTGATATTTCAACGTTTCAGGCACACCTAAAGTATATACAATCTCTAACACATCGTAAACCTGATGTTGACCAAGACGAAGGGGAAAGTATTGTTTACCGCTGTCCATCATTGGGTTTTCATCAGACGGATCACACGAGACGGCTGCGATTGACGCGCAAAAAATTAAATATTTCAAAAAATGCTTCACCGACAGAGGGTTTTTCTACTAATTGAGGACAACCTGAATCCCGCAGCGGCGAGAAACGTAAGCTGCAAAGTTATTTTTTCTAATGCATTAAAGCTATGGCATTGCGCACCTTTGTTAAAGTAAGCACGATTTCAAACCTTAGCGATGCCAGATACTGTGCCGGCATGGGTGTGGATCTATTGGGGTTTTGTACAATTAAGGGACAGAACCAGTATATTGACCCGGCCCGTTTTCAGGAGATTCGCGGCTGGGTAACGGGGCCAAAAATTGTGGCCGAAATATATGGGATTGACAACGCTACAGAAATTGAAAAAATCCTGGAGGACTATAAGCCCGACTACCTTGAAATGGGAGCAAACGAATTGGCTGTACTCTCCAGTTTCCCACTTCCTGTAATATTATCGATCAACGGTGTCGGAGATATAAAATCACTTCCTTTCAAACCTGCCTATTTCATCGGCGACAAGGTGATCGAATCCTCAATACCCTTCCTTGTTAAAGTAAATTCAGTAGGTGAAGTCCATTCGGCATTAAATGATTCAGGTATAAAAGGCATTGTATTAAAGGGAGGATCTGAACTCAAACCCGGATTAAAGGATACAGAGATGATCAATGAAGTTCTGGAAATGCTGGAAACGGATGACTGATGGACTCTCTGATCTGAGAATTATGTGAAGAAGGGTATTTCGATTTGTGTTTTGTAACGTTAGATTCGTAATATCAAATTCTTCAGTAACGAATTAGGCAAGCAAGTCCATGAAGACATCTTTTAGCCTGAAACATCTTGTCTTGACCAAGACTGCATTATACGTATTCGCATGCTGCGTTATCTTCTCATGTGCAAAAAAAGCCGACGACGATGACCCACTCGCGTTCAACACCATAGCGGGCGTAAAACCGAGAAACGTTATTTTCATCCTGTCGGATGATCACAGATATGATTTCATGGGATTTACTGGAAAAGTGCCGGACCTGAAAACTCCAAACATGGATCGGCTTGCTGCCGAAGGAGCACACTGCCAGAATGCATTTGTTTCTACGGCGCTTTGTTCGCCGAGCCGCGCATCGATCCTTACAGGCCAGTATGCCCACACACACACGATAGTGGACAACCAGGCTCCTATGCCGGAGCAGCTAAAGTTCTTTCCACAATATCTGCAACGCAACGGCTACGCTACAGCCTTCATCGGAAAATGGCACATGGGCGATCAGGACGATCAGCCACAAAAGGGGTTCGACCATTGGGTGAGCTTTAGGGGCCAGGGTGACTATTATAACCCAACGCTGAATGTTGACGGAAAAAAAATTGAGTACCGCGACAGCGCATACATTACCGATGTACTTACCGATCACGCGTTAACATGGTTGAAGGATATTGGAGATGATAAGCCATTCTTTCTTTACCTTTCTCATAAAGCAGTGCACGCAGATTTCAGTCCTGCACAGCGACATCGCGGCAGTTATGCCGATATTAAGATTCAATACCCGCCGTCAATGTTTCTGACAGCGACCGATACCAGCAAAACATTTGGACTTTCGATCAATCAAATAAAAAACGAAGCAACAAATATCAAGGCCAACCTGCGCGATATTCCTGAGTGGGTGCGACAGCAACGATACAGTTGGCACGGGGTGGATTATATGTATGATGGTACAATTGACTTCAACTCTTTTTATCGACAATATCTGGAAACGTTACTGGGGATTGATGAAAGCATCGGACGCGTGCTGGAATATTTGAAAGCCAATGGCCTGGATAAGTCAACGATGGTGATTTACATGGGAGACAATGGATTTTCATTTGGCGAACGAGGACTGATTGACAAACGTCACATGTACGAGGAGTCGATGCGCGTTCCATTATTGGTGTGGTGTCCCGAACTGATTTCACCCAACACAAAGGTAGCCTCGATGATCCAAAACATCGATGTGGCCCCCACCATTTTGCAATTAGCGGGTATTGAAAAACCGGAGCAAATGCAAGGTGAGTCTTTTGCGCCGCTTCTTGAAGGAAGAGAGATACCGTGGCGCAATAAAGTTTTCTATGAATATTATTGGGAGGATGCATTCCCTCAAACACCTTCGATCTTTGGGGTAAGAACCGACAGGTACAAATACATTTTCAATCATGGAATGTGGGGCATCAATGAATTGTACGATCTGCAAACCGATCCTCACGAAGTTTACAATCTTATCAGAGATGCCGGCCATCGGGAGCTCTCACAAAGCTTAAGAAATGAAATGTGGACATGGCTTGACAGCACCGGCGGATCGCAAATTCCATTGAAAAGAATTCTAAATCCGAAAAACGACCATTTGTACAGAGGGACATATTGAAAAAACAATAAGGCGATGAAAAAAAATATCCTCATTGTTCTCACATTGCTTTCAACGCTTTCGCTACGCGCACAGATCTTTAATGCGCGACCGGAAGGAACGCAAAAGCCTGTGCTGCATGGTAATCAATGGATGGCCATAACGGGAAAGCCTCTGGCTGCAACGGCCGGTTCTATGATATTTCAAAAAGGTGGAAATGCCGTGGATGCTGCCTGTGCAATGGTCGCGGCCACCTGTACTATGTGGGATGTGCTGAGCTGGGGTGGCGAAACGCAAGCGCTGATCTTCAATCCTAAGACCGGAAAAGTCGTTGGCATCAACGCGCTCGGAGTTGCACCTACTGGTGCTACACGCGAATTTTTTAAAGAAAAAGGGATGAATTTTCCACCGGAATATGGTCCCCTTGCATCCGTAACCCCTGGCACTCCCGGAGGCATTTGCATGATGCTGGCAGAATTCGGAACAATGAGCCTGAAAGAGGTTCTCGCGCCTGCTATGAAACTCGCAGAAGGATATCCCATAGAAGCGCAGGCAGCGAACAGCATGGAAGCAAACAAAGAAATGATCAGACAGTGGCCGTACTCCAAGGCAGTATTTTTACCCCATGCAG
>CAMLER010000543.1 GCA_946478915.1 uncultured Chryseolinea sp. | reverse complement strand
ACGGGAGAACAAGCGAGAAGCTTTACTGATATTACCGCTCGAAATTTGCTTGGAAATTTGTCGGAATTTTTTGCAAGCAATCAGGGCAACACCACTTCGGGGGTGCAATTATTAAACGATGGAAAATTAGGTTCGAAAATTAGCACTTATGGGATATCCCGACATCCCGCCCAGCTCTACGAATCGATTTCCTGCGTGATACTGTTTTTATTTTTATTTTGGATTTGGTCCCAATACAGGGAGAAATTGCCGGCCGGTCGGCTATTGGGCATATTTCTCATCTGGTGCTTTGGCTTGCGCTTTTTCTTCGAATATATAAAGGAAAATCAGGAAGCGTTTGAAGAAGGTATGATACTAAACATGGGCCAGATCCTGAGCATTCCCCTTGTGATAGCCGGAATAATTATTGTTATCCTCTCCTACCGGAATCAGAATCGAACGGCCGGTGGATTGAACAAATAGTTTTAATAGCTGCCGGGCGGGGCAATTGTAGCGGAAAAAGATGCGGGGCTTTATTTTATGTATTCTTCTTTCCTTGCCAACTTGTGGCCTTGTCGCGCAAGACGGCTTTCCACTGCCTGATACCATCAACAGTTCGCCAATCAATCAACGACCCGATACGGTTGGCACGTTCGTCCGAATTAACCGGATCTTTATTGTTGGAAACAGGATCACACGCGATCAAATTGTATTGCGCGAATTAACCCTTCGCCAGGGAGACATTATTTACAGTCTCGACCTTCCAGGAATTCTTGAAACCGACAAAAAGAAGCTGATTAACACCCGGTTGTTTAACACCGTGGAAATACGCCCGCTGGAAATGCAACAAGGCTTCGTAGATCTTCTCATCGATCTGAACGAAAGATGGTATACTTTCCCAGCGCCAATATTTGAATTGTCGGATCGCAATTTTAATGAATGGTGGCAAACCTACGACCACGATTTCAGTCGTGTTAACTTCGGGTTACGCCTTTATCAATTCAACATGCGCGGTCGTAATGAAACACTTCGGCTCACGGCACAATTCGGATTTCAACGTCGTTTCGAATTATCATATAGATTCCCCTACATCGATAAAAAACAAAAGCACGGGTTAATTTTAGACGCAGATTTTACGGAGACCAAAAACCTGGCTTTCCAAACCGTTGATCATCGATTGGAGTTTCTTAAAGATGATGACATCCTTCGGACCACTCGCGGTGGCGGCATCACCTATACGTACAGAAATTCATTTTACGTCTCGCACGCGCTTAAAGCAGAGTATAGAAGCAATCATGTAAATGATACGATCACATTATTAAATCCAAATTATCTGGCTAACGACAAGAACAGTCAGCGTTATGGTATCATCTCCTATCAATTTACTTCCGATCGTCGCGATTATGTTGGTTATCCCTTGCGTGGTCACTATTTCACACTTATTGCGGCCAGAAGCGGAATTGCAGAAAAGGACGATCTGAAAAAATGGGAGGCAAGTATTTCGTACGCAAAATTCTTTGACCTTAAAAATGACTTTTTCCTCGCTAACAATGTTATCGGCTATATCAGCTCACCTGATGACGTTCCTTATTCTAACTATGGGGCTATGGGCTACAGAAGACAATTTACACGTGGATACGAAATCTACGTCATTGAAGGCTTAGCCTATGCGTTAAACAAAATGACGGTGAAGAAACGGATATTTAATAGAACCTACCACTGGGGAATGATGCCCATTCCTCAGTTTCGGCATATTCCAGTTTCAATTTTTATCAAAACATATGCCGACTTAGGATATGTCAAAGGATATCCTAACTATACCTTGAGCAATCGATTATCAGACAAATTACTAACGAGCGCCGGCGGAGGTATCGATATCGTCGCATCTTACGACACTGTGTTTCGCTTTGAATACACCTTTAATGGAGAAGGCGAGAACGGATTCTTTTTTCATGTCAGGAAAGAATTTTGATTTATTCAATCGGCATTCTTGATTTTCGATTCTGATTTGCCTTATTTAATCCCGTCAAGATTTACCCGTTGTGTATTATTTGTTAGCCGTCGGCATAGCATGGTTATGCCTTTCTTTTTCTTACGCCCAATCCTCCTCTACTTTGATGGGAGCGCGCTCATCAGCGTTGGGCCACACTTCTGCCTGTCTCCGAGATGAATGGTCATTGTTTAATAATGTTGCCGGGTTAGCAGAACAGGAAAAAGCTACCGCTTCGTTTAGTTATGATGTGCAGCCAGGTTTTCCGTCATTTAATAAAATGGCAGGTGCATTCGCAATGCCGATCAAGACAGGTGTTGCTGGCCTGGGCTTGTTTCGTTTTGGGGATGACCTATACAGCGAACAACTTATCAGTTTGGGTTTCTCCAATACGCTTGGCCTGGCGTCATTGGGTATCAAGGCGAATTACATCCAATATCGGGCATCGGGTTTTGGAACAAAGGGAGTCTTTAGCATCAGCTTCGGTGGAATAGCAAAACTTGCAGAGAAAATATTTATCGGTGCGTATGTCACTAACATCAATCAGCCGGACATATCAAAAACCGAAAAGGAAAAACTTCCTACCAATCTTGTGCTCGGAATAGGAGTTCAAATTACTGCTCAAACTTTTTTCGCAACCGAGCTTGAAAAGGACATGAACAATCCTGTAAGATGGAAGTCGGCAATTGAATACAAACCCTTCAAAAGGTTTGTTGTCAGAACTGGCTTCAGCGCAAATCCCACCTCCCTATTTTTTGGGTTTGGCTTTCGACCCAACAGATTTTCTGTAGACTACGCCTATCAACATCAATTTGTAATTGGGTCGAGACACCAGGCAACCGTTGGATATTCTCTTCGAAAAAGACCTTGAAATTTATTCGTACCATATTATTGATCCTTTTTGCTACAACGGTTTGGGCTCAGGATTATCCCAGGGAAAGACAAGACATCAGTGAAATTGCCGATGAGTTGTCTGGAGTTCCCGATGCCGATCTTAATTATGAGGAATTGCATGAAAACCTGGTACAACTTTTTGCAGTACCCGTGAACATCAACAGCGCAACCGTTGAAGAGATCCGGTTTATGAAAATTCTTTCAGAAAGTCAGATCGATAAACTCATTCAATACAGATCGGAACATGGTCCGTTACTATCCGTGTACGAATTGCAGTCTATTCCTGAATTTGACCTGACGACTATTTACAAAATTGCCCCGTTTGTAATTACCACCAATCCGGTCCAGGCCATAAATCTTTCGCTGTTAAAACGCATTAAATCGGAGGGCGAAAATTATTTTCTGATCCGTTATGAGCGTACACTGCAATCAAAAAACGGGTTTACCAATCAACCTGAGGAATCATCAAGGTTCAAGGGATCACCGGACAAATTATATATGCGTTTCAGAAGCAGCCGTCCAGGTGATTTCAGCATGGGATTTACGGCCGAGAAAGATGCAGGCGAGCAAATTAAATGGGCACCCCGATCCCGATACTATGGCGCCGACTTTCTCTCCGGACATATTCAACTTCAAAACAAAGGACGATTAAAAAATTTCATCATTGGCGATTTCCAGGGACAGTTCGGTCAGGGCATTATGATCGGTGGAATGTTTGGATCAGGTAAGGGAAGCGAAACTATCGCTGCCGCCCGACGTAGCAACATTGGTTTGCTCCCTTATACGTCCGCCAACGAAGCAGGAGCCATGCGGGGCATCGGAGTTTCCATTCAAGCCACTGATCAGATTTTGGTGACTGGTTTCTACTCCAACATCAAAAAGGACGCATCGTTTGGAACGTTGGATGAAGAGGACATCATTTCATCTTTTCAGCTCTCCGGCCTCCACCGTAGTGAAAAGGAACTCGCAGTTCGTAAATCCAGCGGAGAAAAAAACTTTGGTACCGTACTACAATTCAAACGCGAAGCGCTTGATGCCGGGATCATGTTCAATCAGATCGTTT
>CAMLER010000542.1 GCA_946478915.1 uncultured Chryseolinea sp. | reverse complement strand
CGACAGGTCTGTGTTGTGACTTTGAATTAGGAAGCACATCTTCCAGCAAACCTTGCCAAATAGCCGTGGAGTTGTCAAGTTCGCTCCAATTAAGCATGCCAATGAGGTCACTATCGGAAAAAAGATTACAAAAGGTGCTGAGGCCTACATTATCTCGAATGTACTCCCACGGAATATTATTCAGGCCCGTCATCTCCGCCATCATTATTTTGCCACTCGCAAATTCCAGTACTTTGGTGAATCCCGGGTCAGCGTAACTGTACAACCTGCAACTTTCTTGCATGGAGGCAAACACCGGATGGATGTTTGATTTGCCCATCGGACCAATACACGATACTTTTGGCCCCATTCGTGCGATAGCATTTGCAGTGATGGGCATGTTGCCACCCAGTTTCGTCGTGATTTCTTCCATTTCGATAGAAAAGCTCTTCTGACCTTTCTCTACAATGTATTCACCGAACTCCTGCGTAGATTCAAAGTAATACACATTGCCTTCCGAATCTTTTTGCCTGATCACTCTCACTACACTATCTATGAAAGCATCAAATCCCAGGGAGGCATTTTTATTCCTTAGTGCAGAGGCGTTGCTCCTTATAGTTTCTAAAAGATCGAGCTGATCCCGCTTTTGCTTGGTGGTCATAGGAGACGCGGGTTGGTATCAAGTGTAAAAGCAGCTATGGATTGCATAGCTTAAGAAAGCAATTTTTTAAGATTGTTTCACTTTTTTTTATTGTAGTAAATTGCAAATACACCAATCGCGGCCCACACGCCATTAGTAAAAACACTTGGATAGTCTGACTGTCGCAATGAGTTGACAATAAGACACACACCGCCTAAAATGTTAAGGAGTTGAAATGTAATGTGATGGGCCTGTATTTTTTTAATGCTCACTAACAGATATGCGATGATGTATAAAAATGCTCCTATCCATCCAATAATTTCCTGCATAGTGTGTCTTGATTTTTAACGCCGGTGAAATTCTTATAAACGAATTTTTAGATCACTGGATCTGGTGAATTTATTAAACGGCAGGCCATGTGCTAACTTTTAATATAATCAAAGAGATTTTTTTATTTTTAGAAAAACCGCTTGCCAGCGGTAAAAAAAGGATCTTTTTTGAAGGATAGTTAAAACTCATGACAAATATTTTCATGAAAACGATGGAATCGGGATTTCGCTCATTGATTTGGCCGAAGATTGTTCATATCTTTTTGTCGGTAAGTGCGAAATCATTTGGTCGGTTGCGGTAATCGGCTATACCTTATAATCTTAATCATGAGCGAGAGTAATTCGAATTCCAATAGCCATTCGGCGATCACCGCTGAAGGGCAGAAACTTTCTATGGAATCGATCATAGAAAAAGTCAGGGATTCAAGAAATGATTTGATCAAAGAGTTATTAAGGGATGGTAAAATTCAATCTTATTTTCTTACCACCTACAACCAAACAATAAGTCCGGTCAAAGTCGAATTTATCCGACGAGAATTAAAATCATTATCGATGACACCGGTAGATCTTATTCATTATGCAGCGCTGATAAAGGCAGTTCGTAAGGCAAATGACTTTGATTCAGTGAGCGCAGACAACCATCTTTACTACCAGGAGTTGGAAGTTATCTTCCGCAGGTATAATTACTGAGGGCATAAGGCGGAACGCTAGTGATTGTGTTAGCTTGGTTCACTGTAATGATTCACTTTATCTTTGTGGTCGCGGTATGGGGTAAGGTATAGGTATAGAGGTATAAGGTATAAGGTATAAGGTATAAGGAAGGACAGCGCTGCCTAATAACTAATAACGGATAACTAATAACGGATAACGAACAACGGATAACGGATAACGGATAACGAACCTCACGAAGAATCCTTATTATACGCATCAAGTATATCTCGTACGAGCTTATGTCGAAGCACATCCTTTTCGTTCAGTTCAACAAATCCAATTCCTTTCACATCTTTCAAAATTCTCGCTGCCACTTGCAGTCCGGAGTGTTGTTTCGATGGGAGATCTATTTGTGATGCATCGCCGGTAACGATCATTTTCGATTCAGGGCCCATCCTTGTTAGGAACATCTTCATTTGCATGGGTGTAGTGTTTTGCGCTTCGTCCAGCAAAATAAAGGCGTTATTGAGTGTCCTGCCCCGCATGTAGGCGAGCGGTGCTATTTCAATCACCTCGCGCTCCATGTAATAGCGCAATTTCTCGAACGGAATCATATCGTTCAGAGCGTCATAAATGGGGCGAAGATATGGATCGATTTTTTCTTTAAGATCACCGGGGAGGAAGCCAAGATTTTCGCCAGCCTCAACAGCCGGCCTCGTGATAATAAGTTTTTTGACATTCTTATTTTTCAATGCCTTTACCGCCAAGGCCACGGAAATATAGGTTTTGCCGGTTCCTGCAGGACCCAGGGCAAACACCAGGTCATTATCCTTTACCAGTTGAACCAGCTTTTTCTGGTTGACCGTCTTTGGTTTTATGGCAGCACCCTTAGCGCCATAAACGATGACATCTTCGGGTAGGGAATTTTGCTGCTCTGGCAACATAATTTCCTGTTCCCGGTCTATGTAAGCCTGCACATTCTCTTCCGTAACTCGACCATAGGTATGATAGTGATCGACAAGGGAATTAATAACATCATCAATTTGAATGATCTCAGATGTGGGTCCTTTTATAAAGATCTGGTTGCCGCGAGATACGATCTTACTCTTCGGGAAAGCTGCGGTGAGGGTGTCAATGGTTTTGTTTTCTATTCCCAGGAAGTCAATCATGGAAATATTTTCAAGTGTGACTACTTTTTCGATCAAACTTAATCAGTTATTTAAATTAAAACTTATTGTGCCGCAGTGTACACGGGATATTGGTTAACGTATGCCTGCAAACAAAGTTCATTGGCTGAATGAACTGGTACAAAAATGACTATTTTGCACGTCAAAAAACAATAGTTATTTATTACCAGGTAGCACAGAGGGAAGTGTAAGCCGCAACCCCTGGCAAAGGTTACCTGGCATAGGGATAACCGTACTTCCACCGACATCATGGCAATAGTAACGTTACTTACAGACGCAGGTACAAGTGATTACTACGTTGCTGCTATCAAGGCAAGGATCATCAGGATAAATCCGGGTGTTCGGATTGAGGATATAACGCACGATATCAGCCCGTCGGACATTGCTCACGCTGCGTTCGTGCTTAGGGCCGTGTTCAGAGATTTTCCCAAGGGATCGGTGCATTTGGTCGGCGTTAATGCAACCGGAAACAAAGGCGACTCCTACATTGCGCTTCAGTTGGAAGATCATTTCTTTGTCGGTAGTGATAACGGCCTTTTCGGTTTGATCAGTGACAGACCACATCAACAGTTAGTGGAGCTTAATTCCATAAATTCAATCGACACAACCTTTCCTGAGCGCGATGTATTCGCTCCTGCTGCGGTAAAGCTGGCCAGCGGAATGCCGATAACCGGACTGGGAAAACCAATGCCAACGTTTAAAAAAATGATCGACCGGCAGGTTAAAGCCACAAAAAAACAGATCACTGGCAGCATCATACGCGTTGATAAGATGGGGAACCTGATCACGAACATATCGAAAGAAGTATTTGATGTTTTGAGTAAAGGGAAAAATTATACTGTAACTTTTGGCGGAGAAAAATTTAAGAAAATCCACACTCAGTACAACCAGGCCGAACAAGGAGAATGTTTTCTGGTTTTCAATAGCCTGGATTTGTTGGAAATAGGAATATATAAAGGCAATGCGTCAGAACTTCTTGGATTGGAATACGACGGGGTGGTGAATATTGTATTCGAATAGCGTTTTGGCGGAAAGGTCGTGCGGATCTTTCATTGCGTCTTGATCATATCAATAACCATCGGCCTTATGATAGTCAGAATTGTTAAAATGCACTTTAAGGGTGGACATGTTGAAACCTTTCTGGAAATCTTTCAGCAG
>CAMLER010000541.1 GCA_946478915.1 uncultured Chryseolinea sp. | reverse complement strand
TAGTATTAAAGAACTTCGACGCCTCCTCAGCGAACCATGCGGCACTGTCAAATTTGCCTGCATTTGCGTATAGTTTTGCCAAAGAGTCGGCAAAGATAGCATTTTTTTCATTCGTCAAACCCCCGGCAACAAGAGGCCTTAACTGGCGAATGGCTTCCAACGTCTCGGGAGAAACTTCAGAATGCGTTTCGCCGGCTACGCTCGCAGATGAGTCGCTGGAATTCTGACCAAGGTCTGATTCATTATCAACTACAACCTTTGGTAACAGGAATATTAACCAAATAACGATAGCGCTGCCAATTACTAACAGGATACGGGTTTTGACCATCTAATTAAAAGTGCTGCTGCAGATATAGGACAAAATTCAAGGTCTTAATCAGCTCGCAATTTTACTTCCAATTGCTTTACCTTTTCGCTATTCTTGATCTTATTAACAAAGATCTTTGCAGGCTTAAAGCTCGGTACAAAATGCTCATCAATGACCAAGGCAGTGTTTCGCGAAATGTTTCGCGCGATTTTCTTTTTGCGTTTCTTGTTTATAAAACTTCCGAAACCACGAATGTAAATATTGTTCCCGTTTGCCATGGAACTCTTAATTACGCTAAAGAATGCCTCAACGGAAGCCGTTACATCAGCTTTGTCAACTCCAGTCTTTTCTGCGATTTCGTTAATAATGTCTGCTTTGGTCACTGTCTTATATTTTTAGTCGAGTTAATCGAAAATTTACGGGAGGGCAAATTTAAATGCCGCCTTCAGAATTAAAAATGAATATTGAAAAAATCTGATAATCAGGAGGATGGACAACCGTTATTTCTCTGATAAAGTCGTTGAATGGTATTTGAAGCACAAGCGCGACCTGCCGTGGCGCGAGACAAATGACCCCTATAAAATTTGGTTATCTGAAATTATTCTTCAGCAAACCAGAGTCGCCCAGGGACTTCCCTACTATCACCGGTTCGTTGAAAGGTTCCCTACCGTGCACCACCTCGCATCTGCCACCGAACAGGAGGTCTTGAGGTTATGGCAAGGTCTGGGCTATTATACCCGAGCCCGAAATCTTCATAAATGTGCAAAGGTGGTCGCCCATAACAATAATGGTGTGTTCCCCGACTGCTATCAAGATCTGCTGGAGCTTCCGGGGATCGGAGAATATTCCGCCGCGGCAATCGCTTCGTTTTCATACAAAGAGCCAGTGGCGGTGGTTGATGGAAATGTCTTTAGAGTCTTGTCACGGGTATTTGGAATTAAAGAAGAGATAAATGGGCCAAAAGGGAGACAGGCTTTTAAAGTATTAGCGAACCAACTCCTCAACAAAACGAATCCGCATCAGCATAACCAGGCGATAATGGAGTTTGGCGCGTTGCAATGTGTCCCGAAAAATCCGTTGTGTTCTTTGTGCGATCTTCAACCAGCGTGTTATGCAGCCCAAAATAATATGCAATCTTTTCTACCCCAAAAGTCAAAGGGCAAAGCATCGAGAACAAGATATGTCTACTATATGGTGGCGAAACGTGGTAGTTCGCTGCTGATGCGTAAACGCTCAGAAAAGGATATATGGCAGGGGCTGTACGATTTTCATTCTGTTGAGAATGATAAACCGCTGCAGCATGATGATGTATTGGGGAAAGTCAGGGATTCTTTCGGGCAGGGGATCAGGTTTTCCGATTTGACAATTTCCAATGATTACAAACATATTTTAACGCACCAGGTTATCCTTGCAAAATTTGTCCTGATTAAAGGCGAAAAATTACAACGCCCTAGCGATAAAAATTTGAAATTCTATACTTTCGAAAAAATAAACGACTTGCCAAAGCCCGTGCTGATTACTCGGTTTTTATGTGATCATAAAAGCTTTTATTGTTGAGTGAAGAATGGTACTTTTACAAAGTCGTTATGTATCACTTAAACAATTATTAGTATGTCTGGAGTAAATAAAGTTATTCTGGTCGGCCGGTTAGGCAAAGACCCAGAAGTCAGAAATCTTGAAAATGGCGCAGTAGTTGCCAATTTTTCTGTAGCCACCTCCGAGAGCTACAAGGACAGAGTCACTGGAGAAAAAAAGGAAATTACTGAATGGCACAACGTCGTCCTTTGGCGCGGCCTTGCTGAAATTTCTCAAAAATATCTGCACAAAGGTGATATGGTGTATATCGAAGGAAAGCTAAGGACCCGCTCTTGGGAGAAGGAAGGTGTTACCCGCTATACGACTGAAGTAGTAGCGGACAACATGACCATGCTTTCCACTAAAGGAAGTTCAAATTCCGGTTCCGGAGCATATAGTCCTGCAGAAGCAACAGCGGATAATTATCGTGCTCATGCCCCTGTTGATAGTAGCACGGACGATCTGCCGTTCTGATGTTGTACCAACGTAACCCCTGAGTGAAAGAGCCTCCCAGTTATACCTTACTGTTAAATCTTTTTTCAGATCAGGGGTTATTTTATGTTCTAAGTTTAGCCGGAATAAGTTTCTTTTTATTTCTTTCGGCTATCATTTCTGCATCCGAAGGGGCCTTCTTTTCTTTCGGAGCCAGGCACCTCGACCGTTTTCGATCCAGCACTAACAGACAAAATCAACTCATCGCAGACTTGCTGGGAAGACCACGCTTGCTTCTCGTATCTTTTATAATCCTTAATACTTTTGTCAACGTAAGCATAATTACGATATCCACTTCGCTTGTATGGGAAATTGTAAGTACCCTGAAGTTTAAGATCTGGATCATTTTGCTGGCACTTGCTTTATGCGTTCTCGCTATAGCTGCAATCTGCGAGTTTATTCCAAGAATTTACGGTGTAAAACATAACATCAAGCTGGCACAACGGACATGCTATGTGTGGAAGGTGTGGATCGAAATGCTTAGACCGTTTTCAATTTTTATTATTAAAACCGGACAGTTGTTGGAAAAGCGCCTGGAAAAAAGCGGACATCAGTCAAAGGCCGACGAACTAAGCCATGTTCTGGAACTTGCAACAGAAAATACAATGGAGGCTGGCGCAGATCGCCTCTTCCTTCAGCGCCTCCTTAACTTTGGAACGCTTACTGTAAGCGAGGTGATGCGGCCGCGCAACCAGATATCTGCCATAAAAACCGATATAAGCTTTCATGAACTAATAAATTATATCAGCAAGACCGGATTTGCGCGCATACCCGTATATCGCAAAAGCATCGATAACATTGTCGGCGTACTCTACCCAAAGGATCTGTTGCCATTCATAGATGAAAAAACTTATCCGTGGCAAAACCTCATTCGCCCTGGCTTTTTTGTTAACGAAAGCAAGAAAATCAGTTCGTTGCTAAAGGATTTCCAGGAAAAACATGTGCATATGGCAATAGCCCTCAATGACTCCCGGTCGACTGTCGGCTTGATAACGCTGGAAGACATCGTCCAGGAAATTATCGGTGATGTCAAAGAAGTTGAGATCAGTTAGATATCTTGTAATTAAGGCCCTTCATTATTGTTCGAAAGAGAAATACCGGCTTACCTTTGTTGAACTAAAGAGAATGCATTTACATTATCTCAGAACATTATTTTTCAAAACAAACCTGCTAAGGGCTGGTACTGCGTTTCTGACTCTATTACTGCTCACTTCCTGCCAACAGGATTACGCTCCGAAGCCGTTGGGCTATAATCGTCTGAATTTGCCATCGCCAGAATACAGGTCCCTCGCAGATTCACTGCCTTACAAATTCGAATATTCAATCCATGCGAAATTGCTTGACGACACTTCTGCAATCAGCGAGAGATATTGGATCGAGATTTATTACCCTAATATCAAGGCAAACGTCCACATCACTTATAAACCTATTAGCGATCAACGTTTATTGAAAGAATACCTGGATGATTCCTACACCCTCACGTCGAAGCACCAGATAAAAGCTTACTCTTTTAACGAAGTAATTACCCAAACTCCGAGCGGGAAAACTGCTGTAATCGCCGAACTGGAGG
>CAMLER010000540.1 GCA_946478915.1 uncultured Chryseolinea sp. | reverse complement strand
TTCCCATGCTTTCAAAGACTTTGAATCCGAAAAGAGATCCCGAACCCAAGAGCTCACGAAAAAAAGCGACAGCCATAAGTATCAGGCCATATCCAAGTCCATTTCCTAACCCATCGAGAAAGGCAGGCCAGGGCTTATTTCCCATTGCAAACGCCTCCAGACGCCCCATAACTATGCAGTTTGTTATAATGAGACCGACGAACACCGACAATTGTTTTGAAACATCGTAGGCATAAGCTTTTAGAATCTGATCGACAAGAATTACCCAAAGGGAGACAACTGCCAACTGCACTATGATTCTAATCCGTGATGGGATCGAGTTACGCATCACAGAAATAACTGCGTTGGATGAGGCCGTGACCACAGTGAGGGCGAGCGACATTACCAACGCCGGTTTTAGCTGCGTTGTTACAGCGAGCGCGGAACAAATTCCCAATACCTGAACCGTTATTGGATTATCAATATCTAAGGGATTGGTGATAAGCTTCCTATTTTTTTTCGAAAACAGCGGCTCTGCTTTCTGTTCTTTTACAATCTCTACAGCTTCCGTACTCATATCTTTAAGATTTAGGCATTTTTCTTCTTCTTCATATAATTCTCATAAGCCTTCAGGTATTCCGCTAGCATATTATTTACACCTTTGGCCGTGAGCGTGGCGCCAGACATTCCATCGACCCGGTGTGGATTGTCTGAGTAATCATTTCCCTCACCTTTCATCATGGTGACTGAAACAAGGTTGTCGCCTTCATAAATAGACTTTCCCTTGTAGCGTTCCTGTAATTCCTGATCGGTTTCAATTCGAGCCCCAAGACCTGGAGTTTCACCAGCATGCTGAAATTTCACCCCCTGAATCGTATTGAAATCCGATTTTAAGGCGACGAAGCCCCAAATGTTATTCCATAGCCCAAATCCGTAAACGGGAAGTACAATAAAGTCCGCTTTGGTAGTATCTGATTCATTTTTGAATTCATAGACCGGAAGTATTCGCTGCTCAACCGGCTTCTTATATTCCGCAGCAAGATTTACATCCTTAGGCAGCATTCCGTCTTTTACGTTGCCTTGAGCATCGACGACGAAAGCCCTAACGCGTTTTGAATAAAGGTCATTGACATCAACGCCCTCGTCAAGCGTAATAACAGTCGAGAGGATATTTCTCTTCTGCTCCATGTCGATATTGAACTGCTGCTTTTCCTTCAGCCCCTCTGAAGCTACTGCCAGAATACCCCCGCACACTACTGTGAGGATTGCTGCATAAATGATGATGTACTTGTTAGACTGTCGCACGTTTTAATCTTCGTTTCTTGTTTGCGTTTACTACAAAATAATCGATCAACGGAGCTAGAACATTCATTAGCAAGATTGCCAGCATAATACCCTCCGGATAGGCAGGATTAAAGGAACGAATCAACACCGTTAGCATACCAATCAGTGTTCCATAAAACCACTTACCGGTCTCCGTATGTGTAGCCGTGACAGGATCAGTGGCCATAAATACCGCACCGAAAGCCAATCCCCCCATTACCAAATGATAATGTGCAGGCATTTCAACAAATGGATTGCCGCCTATCGCGTTCAACAGCAGGCCCATTGCATAAGCCCCACCAAACACGCTCACTATAATCTTCCAACTTCCCACGCCTGTGAAAATTAAAATAAAAGCGCCTATGAGGCACATAATTGTCGATGTTTCGCCTACACTTCCCGGTATTAGACCTAAAAACATGTTTCCGAAAGTGTAAATCCCATCGGCCCAGCCACTCCCAAACGAACTTAGCTCTGAAACGGCACTCCCACCGGAAGTGATCGTCTCAGCGGCAACTGCCAGCGGTGTTGCCCCGGAGTATCCGGAGACCGTTTGCACGCCTTCAGGCAGGTACGTCCAAACTTCGCCAGCCATATCCACGGGATATGCAAAATATAAGAACGCTCTGGCTGTTAGGGCAACGTTTACCACGTTCATTCCAGTTCCACCAAAAGCCTCTTTCCCTATTACAACAGCAAATATTGTTGCAACTGCAACTTGCCAAAGCGGAATATCCGGAGGCATAACCAGCGGGATGAGCATTCCGGATACCAAAAAACCCTCGTTAACCGGGTGCCTTCTGAAAGTGGCAAAAACGAACTCCACACCCAGGCCAGCAGCATAAGAAACGATAATGACCGGTACAACCTGCTTCAATCCAATCCATACCATCTCCCCTAAAGAACCCTCCTGTCCAATTGCTAAGAAATGCTGGTATCCAACATTATAAATACCAAACAGTAGACATGGTATCATCGAAATAATTACCGTCATCATCAACCGCTTCATATCAATGGCATCGCGGATCTGCGCACCCTTCGGCCCAGTTGTTGTGTTCGGAGCAAATGCAAACGTATCGAAGGCTTCGAAAACGTAGTAATAGCGTTCCCACTTTCCTCCCTTCTCGAAATTATGTTTTGCCTTGTCCAAGGCGTCGCGTAAAAACTTCATACGTTTAGCTGTTCTGAATTAAATCTATCCCTTCGCGTAAGATCGCCTGGACATTGTGTTTAGAAACATCAACAAATTCGCAAAGCGCGAGATCCTCCTCGATAACTTCAAAGATGCCCAGCGCTTCCATGTCATCATAGTCCTCCGCAATAATTGCCTTCAGCAAATGAGTGGGCAACAAATCCATTGGCGTCACTCTTTCAAACACGCCGGTTTGGACGAATGCGCGAGGCTCACCTTTGGTATTGCTGTCTAAAATATATTCTTTGTTATAGTTGAGGAATGAAAACAAGCCAAAGGCGCGGCTTAAGCTCAACTTGGTCGACGATGGCGCGATCCAGCCAAGAAATTCGTGATGATCACCTTCCGGTATCACTGAAACAAGATGGTCATGAAATCCGATATGATCTTCCATCTCAATTTTAGTTCCCGTAAGTACATTTCCGGAAATAACCCTGACATGGTCCTGCTTTAGATTGTTCTGCAGAAATTTCTTTACCGACGCTCCTATATGCGTCTTATAATATTTTGGTTCTCTTACTTCCGACCCAGCAACAGCAACAATTTTCGACGCATCGAAAATACCTTGTGTGAAAAGTTTTCCGATCTGAATTACACCGTATGGATTAATAGTCCAGATAACATCACTCTTGCCCAATGGATCAATGTGATGGATTTGAACGCCTACACATCCGGAAGGATGCGGACCGGAAAATTTGTTTAGTTCAACGCCTTGCACCTGGGAGAAAATCGTACCGATTTCCTTCTTGGTATGAACGTTCAGGTTGATAGGCCCCGCGGTAAACTTCTTCAATATATCAATACCAACCTGGAAATATTGCTCTTGTCCTTTGAAAAGAAAATTGTAATCCGGCGCCAGCGGATGCGTGTCAAATCCTGAAATAAAGATTGACTTTGGCGTTTCGGAAGGGTCGGCTACAATCCCAAAAGGACGTTGTACGATATTAAGCCACACGCCACTTTTCAACATCTGCGCCTGTACTTCCTGCCGGGAAAGATTTGCTATCTCTGAAACCGAATATTTTGTAAAAGGTAAATGTTCTACCGATCTGTCAGCAAGAATTTTTACTTCAAGCAACTTGCGTTTCTCTCCACGCTTGATCTCCACAACTTCACCGCTAACAGGAGCGGTGAACATTATATTTTCATTTCTTTTGTCATGAAACAGTGGAGAGCCTGCTTTGACTAAATCACCTTCGCTCACAACTACTTTAGGAAGATAGATTCCATGAAAATCAGTCGGTTTAATGGCAAAAGTGTCTGATTGTACGTTTTGCTCTAATTTTAAGGATGCTTTTCCTAAGAGGTTGATATCGAAACCCTTCTTCAATCGGATAAGTTTGCCCATGTACCTGGCGTCTAATTTAGGACGTGGCAAAATTAGCATTTTTCACAACATACAACAGGAGAAAAACACTTTTTGAGCGGTTAAAACGGATGTTTTTGACGTTCGGCGAATGTTCT
>CAMLER010000539.1 GCA_946478915.1 uncultured Chryseolinea sp. | reverse complement strand
AGGAGTCGGTTCCCGGAGTGGATCAAATAGCAGTGCTGTACAGAGGTTTCGAGGGAGATATCAGCTATAGCGAGAGGACAGCGTCTCTGTCCGGCGTTTGGGCAAACGAAGATTTTTTTAAGGTGTTCACCTTTGATCTTGAGGGTGATGAAGCAACCGCCTTGAAAAACCCCTACTCAATTGTATTAACAGAAGAATCAGCAAAAAAATTATTTGGTAGTGATAATCCCATTGGGAGATCGGTGCTTCACCCCATTGATAGCGGGCACAGGGAATTTGTGGTTACAGGTGTCATTAAAAATTTCCCAAAATTCTCGCACCTGCAGTTTGATATGCTCGCTTCACTAGCGACGCGCGAGATTACCGAGAAAGACAATAAGAATGAAAAGTCATGGGATAACATGTGGAATGCTTACGTGTATCTTTTGCTGCCGCAAAATACTGACATTGATCAATTTAAATCGACCCTGCAAGTCTTGGCGGGAAATGAGAATAAGAAATCGGAGAACATAAGAATCAACCTATTTCTTCAACCACTTTCAGAAATTGCCCTGGGGAAAGAGATGAATAACTCACTTGGTTTTGTGATGGGCATCAGCGATGTTTGGATGATCGGTATCCTATCAGTTATTGTAATTCTTTCAGCTTGCTTCAATTATACAAATCTTTCCATTGCCAGATCCATGCGACGAGCGAAGGAAATCGGCATTCGAAAAGTTGCCGGAGCGCTTAGGCAGCAGGTTGTTTCACAATTCGTCGTGGAGGCTGTGATCATTTCATTGGCTGCCTTAGTTTTATCACTGGGATTATTTGTGCTTCTCAGACCATTCTTTCTTTCATTGAATGACCATTATTCCAGGATGCTTTCCCTTGAAATTTCCATTGAATTGATCGTCTGTTTCGTTGTGCTCGCGATCGCGGTGGGCGTAGCCGCCGGTATATTTCCGGCCACATTTTTTTCCCGCGTTAATGCGATACGAGCGTTGAAAAACTCGCCATCTACGAAAGTTTTTCGCGGCGTAACGATGCGCAAAGCGCTCATTGTAACGCAGTTTGCCATATCGTTGATGTTCATAGCGGCCACGATTATTGGCTATAATCATTACAAGAGTATTTTATCGTTCGACCTGGGATTCACAACTGAGAATGTTTTGAATATTGCCCTCCAGGGAAACGATGCCGAAAATCTTAAGAAAGAGCTTCGCGAATTACCAGAGATCAAGGATGTTTCAACCTCGATGATCATCACGAGCATCGGTAACTATTGGGGTACGAGAATGAAATACAATGATCCTCAGGATTCGTCACCCGTGCGTTACAATATTATCGACGAGCGCTATATTCCTTTGCATGGGCATGAATTAGTCGCAGGAAGAAATTTTACTGCTAAGCCTGGTGGTGCTGAGGAAACCGAGGTTATAGTGAATGAAAAGGTCTTAAAACGTTTCAATATCGCAAGGGATCCGAATAAAGCTTTGGATGAAATTGTCACTGTCAACGGAAAAAAACTAAAAATCATTGGCGTCATGAAAGATTACCAATATGGAAGAGCAACCGACCAGGAAATCAGCGAGGTTATATTCCGCCATAATGCCGAAAAACCGAGATACCTAAACGTCAAGGTTCTCACTTCCGACTGGACCGTGACTAAGAATAAAATCGAGAAAATTTGGAAAAAATTTGACCATGTCCATCCACTCGATGCGCAGTTCTATGATGAACAAATCGAAAAAGCGTACGGCGATTATTCTTCTAAGATCAAAGTTATTGGTGCGTTGTCTTTCCTGGCAATCTGTATCGCCGCTTTCGGACTTTTCGGTATGGTTGTCTTTACAACCGAAACCAGGCTGCGGGAAATAAGCATCCGAAAAGTGCTGGGCGCTACCGAAGGCGGTTTAGTATATCTGCTCAGTAGGAGTTTTCTGTTGTTGCTTGCCTTCGCCGCTTTAATTGCGTTACCCGCAACTGATTTCTTTTTCGCGAAATATGTACTTGGTGATTATGGTACATCCGCGCCCGTGCCATGGGTTGAATTAGCAACAGGGATATTAATTGTGATAGCAATGGCATTTTTGATGATCGCCGCGCATACGCTAAAGGTCGCACGCTCGAATCCGGCAAATGTTTTGAAGGGCGAATAAGTTTTGCATCGTGAAAGGAAAAAAGCGACAGGGACCACCGCGCTGGGCAAGACAGCTTCTCGAATGGTATTGCCGGCCTGAGTTGCTGGAAGATTTGGAAGGAGACCTATTTGAATATTTCAAAAGAAACAGAGAATCCAAAGGCAGTTGGAAAGCTTCACTTATTTATGTCATTGATGTCCTAAAATTCATCCAACCATACACAGTGAAAAGACCTCAACCGAACCGCGCAATGAAGGAGTTAATCGTTTTTAGAACTTACTTCAAGACTTCAATAAGGAATATTGCGCGGAATAAACTTTTCTCATCGATAAATATTGCTGGCCTCGCCGTTGCAATGTGCGTAGGACTGCTGTTAATATCTCTTCTTTCGGAACTAACATCGTTTGACAATTTTCATGTGAATGGAGATAGGATATACAGGATCGATAATCTCTTACAAGGCCGCGATGGTTCGAGCTACAAATATGCAACTACATCCCTGCGGACGGCAGGACGATTGAAGGAGTCTGTTCCAGGGATTGAACATGTTGTGACCATGCGACGCGGCTTCAGCGGCGATGTTCAGTATGAGAACAAAGTAATACCTCTGAAAGGATTTTGGGCTGATGAGTCTTTTTGGAATGTGTTTTCTTTTCGGCTGATTGAAGGTAACACGGCCACAGCATTGATGAAGCCAAATTCCGTGGTACTGACGTTGTCTTCTGCAAAGAAGCTTTTTGGTGATGTTGATGCTGTTGGAAAAGTAGTACAGGTGGATTCTGCGGAATATTTAATAACCGGAGTTCTTGAAGATCCCCCATTGAACTCGCATATGAAATTTGAAATGCTAGGATCCTTTACAACGGTTGATACATATCAGATGTCGCGGCAAGATAGGGATTGGCTAAGGTGGGATAATATGTGGGACAGTTATGTTTATATCCTTCTTAGCCGTCGAAGTGACTTGCATTCAATTGAAAGAGCGTTGGAACGAATAAGCGAAGAAGAAAACAAGACAATCGACAATAATAAGATAAGCCTTTTCCTCGAGCCGTTGCGTGAAATTGTGTTAGGGCGAAATATGTCGAATTCGATTGGACTAATAGAGGATCGATCGGGGATTGCAACATTAGGGATTTTAGCTGCAGTTGTAATTATTTCCGCTTGCTTTAATTACACAAACCTTTCGATAGCAAGAGCATTGAGAAGAACCCGGGAAGTTGGAATAAGAAAAGTCATAGGAGCCTCCCGCATGCAGATCTTCAACCAATTTGTGTTCGAATCAACTATGCTTTCGTTTCTCTCATTGGCACTAGCGTTTATCCTTTTCCTCTTGGTACGGTCGGAGTTTATTTCCATGGATGGAAAACTTCAGCAGATGGTAACATTGAAGCCTGATTTTGAAACATACTTGTACTTCATAGGCTTTGCAGTTGTAGTTGGTGTAGTAGCTGGTGTTCTGCCTGCTGCTTTTTTCTCGAAAATGAACGCAGGAAAGGTCCTAAAGGATCTTTCATCTCTTAAAATTTTCGGACACATAAACCTTCGTAAATCGCTCATCATTTTCCAGTACACTTTGTCTATTTTATTTATTGTGATCGTCAGCATTGGTTACAACCAATATCGCTTTTCATTAAACTTTGACCTGGGTTTTGAAACGCAGAATATTTTCACGATTAAATTGCAGGGAAATCACGCGGCACCTTTAATAAAGGAATTGTCAGAACTTCACGAGGTCGCTCAAGTTGCACAAGCCCATCATATTTCGAGTGTAGGTGCGAATACCACTGGCAACGTTAGGTATCAGGATGCCTCCGATTCAACTATCATCCATTACAATTTTGTTGATCAGG
>CAMLER010000538.1 GCA_946478915.1 uncultured Chryseolinea sp. | reverse complement strand
TTCCTTTTTTATCTGGGTAGCAAGTTGTTCCAGATTTTTTTTCTCTTGTTCGGGAGTGTACCGGTATTTGGGCAATTCACGGTCTGCCTCCAGGCAATAATTACAAACCCCATTCTCGTCGAATCGAATATCCGGATCGGTGGTGTCAATAACACATCGCGTACATCTTTTAAAAGTCTTATTCATAACGCAAAACTATAAGGTACGTCAAAACTAGGAAAATAAGCGTTTAAGTTCGTCCTGAGAGGGATATGAGATCAAAACAGCACGGTGCGGCCCCTGATAAACGAATAGGCCACCAGCAGCGACACCCGAGACATTTGCTTGGGAAACGACTTCCTTAAGGTTAGCCAGACTGGAAGCACCTCCACAGGCTATGACTGGGATCGAAACAGCTTTATTAATGATCTCCAAAACCGCTGAATCGAAACCCTGGTAGGTACCGTCCCGATCGACATTATTGACAAACAGCTCTCCCGCACCAGCATCACATATTCGCTTCGCGTGTTCCTGGGGCGTTATTTTTTCGCTTTTTTGCCTCACATGGTTAAAAACTTTGTAGTTACCCCACAGGTCCTTTTTTATGTCCATTGCTACGATAATAGTCGAACTTCCGAAATGCCTGGCAGCATCTTTGATGAATCCGGGGTCAGACAAGGCGGTATGATTAATGATAACTTTTTCCACACCGATCTTCAGGATTCGCTGGATTTGCTGCAGCGAAGTAATTCCTCCGCCATACGCAAATGGCATAAAACATTCGGAGGCCAGATCTTCAATGATGCTTAGGTTAGGTTCACGATTGTGTTTTGACGCGTCGATGTCCAAAAAGATCAGTTCGTCTACTTCCTTTTCATTGAAAATCCTGACAGCGTTTATAGGATCGCCTACGTATTTGGGATTCTTAAATTTTTCAGTCTTGACTAAGCCTCCATCATGCAACAGCAGACAGGGAATAATTCGGGTCTTTAACATTACAGCGAGGCAAAGTTCTTAAGCAACATCATTCCAAATTTATGGCTTTTTTCAGGATGGAATTGAACGCCATAAATATTTTCGCAACGAAAAGCAGATGTAAAGTCATGTCCGTAATGTGTACTTCCGAGTTGATCGGCCGGATTATTTACACGGACAAAATAGGAGTGAACAAAATAGAATCGAAGCTCGTCTTTGTCACTTTTTAAGATGGATGTATCACCAGGAACAGGCTTTACAATGTTCCAGCCCATGTGTGGAATTTTAAGATCACCCGAAGGAAATTTTAATACCTCGGCATCAATCCAACCGAGCCCGCCCAGGGTCCCCTCTTCACTCCGGTTTGTCATGAGCTGCATCCCCAGGCAAATGCCCAAGACGGGAACTTTGTCGTTATAAACTTTTTCATTAAGCGCTTCAATCCAGCCATCATTCAATAAGTTTTGCATGCCGGTATCGAACGAACCAACACCAGGTAATATGATTTTGTCAGGTATTAAATCCTGCGGGCTTTTCACAATAACACTCGTGACATTAATCCTTTTGAGCATGTTTTGAACCGACCCCAGGTTGCCGAGGCCGTAGTTAATTATTTGAATCATTGTGAATAGATTAAATAGTTGTTTGATTCGTAGCTAACGACAAGAAATTTTGCTCCATATCGTTGATTCCTTTCACTTGCAATATTACAAACAACTAGAAAATGACGGAAGATGGAGAAGCTAAACGATATCAAAAGCGACGGATTGAACACGATTGCGATATTCCAAAAACTTTCTAGTCGTTCATTTAGCATGTAAGATTGAAGAAAGGTCAGCAACACCTATGTTTTAAGGCTTTTTATAACGCTATGAATATTTTTGAAAATCTGAATCACACTTTGATAATATATCCAGCTACAGACAAAGACAAATATTGTGAGCAACGCTAACTTAACAACGATGTTGAAAAAAAATCCCGACGAATTACTTGTAATAAAAATTCCCGCTGCTGAAATTCCCGCTGCTACAAGGTAGCATGAGATAATTTTTGATAATGGCCAGTTAATAATTTTCTTCCTTGAAAAATTATAAGCGAGAATGGCAAGTATTAACTGCCCGGTGTATAATGCAATACCGGCCCCAAGAAAGCCGAGCCTGGGGACGAGAATAAGATCAAGCACAATTGTCGTTATTCCGGAAATTATTGTGCTGATAGGAACAAACTTGGTCAGCTTTTTATCGTAAAATAAGACCGTGCTGAACAAATAATAAAACCCTGTGTTGGCGAATGAAAAACTTATGAATGGGATCACTTTGTAGGCTGGCTGAAAATTGTCGGTAAAGAACAATCCCACAATTTCAAATGAGAAAAGTGTTAGTGCTGTACTGAAGAAGAGATAGATCAATATAATTATTAAAGCGACATTTATAACCTCGGAAAGGTCGTCTTTTTTTTCCTCGACATGTTTGAAAAACAACGGCGTATACGCCCTGTTAATGCTGAACGACAGAACTTCAATAGGCATGCTTAAAACATATCCAAGATGGTATATCCCAGCCATGCCTGTATTTAAGAATTTGTTTAGGATAATACGGTCAGCATATCCGGCTACCTGGCTCGCGAGTGAATGAGGAATTAATGGGAAAGAATACCGCATCGCAGCCTTGAGAAACTGTATGCGGAACGTAAGTTGAAATTCGTTCCGAAGAATCCATAAGCCTGCGAAACTTGATAAAGCCTGGGCAACGAGGATTGACAACAGATATCCAACAGCACCCATTCTAAGAATGACAACAAACAGAATCATAATTCCGATGTTAATAACGAAATACATGAAGCTGAGCAAACTGTAGCTGGAGGCTTGATGCTTTGCCTGAAGAAATGCGAGACACAGGTTATATAAAGGTTGAAATACAACGATCGAAAACCCGATATAGGCATACGGATAAAACGGTATGTCTTCCATAAAAAATTGGACAAATGGAGAAAGAACGGTTACTGCCAGGAGAAACGCGGTCAATGAAATAAGAAAGAGTGCAATTAATAAGGTGCCGAACATGTTTTTAAAATCCTTGGGCTCTTGTTTCGTATCATAATAAAAACGTAGGATGGCGCTGTCCAGACCCAAAGTGAAAAACGCCGAGGAGATAAAGCTAATGGCTAGCATTACCGTTACTATTCCAAATTCATGTGGAGGTAGGTAACGGGTATATAGCGGAAGTAACAGGAAGACAAGACCCTTCTGAACGAAGGTGGTCAACGAGTAGATTAATGAATTTCTAAATAGTGCTTTTTGCATTACTGGTTTATAACCGAACGAATAAATTCTTCATAATTCCTTTTCCAGTTCTGTTCCCAAAGCTGATAACTCGAATTATTGTTTTTATCGTTTCCTATTAATTCTAACTCTGCACTTTCAGTTAAAGTGGGAAATATATTTATTGATTCATCCCCAAAACTTTCCGAAAAATGATTTCGTATGACGAAGACATTATCGACAAATGCTTTTGCTTCGTATATCGCGGTTGATAACTCTGACACAACGACTTCAGCCCTTTGAAGAGAATCATATAAGTTTGAAGTAGTATCGAGTGCAATTTTTTTGTCGAGGATAGGTTTGTATACGACATCAGCAGTCGCCCACTCCAGTGGATGCGGTCGAAAGAGAACTTGATAGCCCTTGGGTCTATATCTCGAGTCTAAACGTAATACGTGATGGATCATTTCCGGAGCGTTAGTGCCCGAGCCGAGAACCAAGATGATCTTTTCCTTACCTATGCCTTTCGCATTTTCAACAGACTCGGACAAATGCGGATTGCCAATATTGACTTTCTTAACTGGCAGTTGAATCATATCTCCCCACAACCTGCCAAATGTTAGAAAAAAATCCGGCAAAAAATTTAGATATGACGACTTTTCGATAGAGGGTCCAAAATTGTATGCGATATGATGCTGATTGATTTGTCCATGCTGATATTCTGCAACCGGAATATGCAAGTCTTTCGCTGCCTTTATCAAATG
>CAMLER010000537.1 GCA_946478915.1 uncultured Chryseolinea sp. | reverse complement strand
TTGTATTTCATCAATCCTTTATTATGTAAATGTGTAAGCTGACAAAGTAGGACTAGACAAAATTAGGATAAAAGATTCGGCTGGATTAAGTGCGAACGGAAGCGCTACAGGCACGGTGAGATCGCTGTGCACCGGAAAATAAATTCAAATTCCCATTTGCTTGAATACAAAGATTCAGGAGCTGGCTAAGGAGATCTGATACTCCGGAAAAAATGGCTCCCTCCCTTTGTTAATAAATGCCGTAAAGACTAAATACTCCCTGCCTGAAAGTGCGAAGAGCAGTCCAGTACTTTCTTTTCTTTTCTATGTCCAGATCGTAAAGAATAGTTTTTATACTTTCGAAAGACGTGTTAATTTTTTCCAGGTAGAAAGCTGCCCCGAGGCGCAACGCATCGACAGCTTGGCTCAAATTGTTTTGGCCCAACAGAAATAGTACGGGAATATTGCGGTTAACATTTTTGATTTGACGCAAATAGTGGAGACCATTGCTTTGTTCTGCGAGATCGTGTGCGAGCACAATCAGACAAGGTTCCAGGGGTAAGTGCTCCATCATTTCCCAACCACTCCCAAAGCAGGTAACGTTAAATTTGAGGGCTTCGAGGTGGAGGCTAAGTTTCTTAGAGGAATTTGGGTCGCTGTCAACGATAAATACGGTCTTATTTTTCATAGTGAGTTCCTCCTTCGATGTGGATAGCAAAGAGCATACAAGTAAGGTTTTAAAGGGTCTAGGACTCTTTTCGAGATTATTTAATCTCGTTTTGGTCATAACTGTAGAAAAAAGGGAATCCGACAGCGAAATCGGGAATCGGTATCGGCGAAAAGGCTAAACAGCCTGCGAATCGTCGTGAACAGCAGGCCAGCTTCGCGCGGCGATGCGGGAATAGCCTATGTTTATTACCTTAATGATGCCTTACCCAGGATAACATCCTGACGTAAGAAACCCCGGCTGGGAGGCAACCTTATTCAAATTTCACTTGTACTGACTACAAAAGCAGTTTCCTTGGAAGAAAATACCGAAAAAGTTCATGCGATACTGGCAGGGTGTAAGAAACTGCACCGAGAGAGCCAAAAGCAGCTCTACGAGGAATTTTACGCGTACGCCCTGAGCATTTGTCTACGCTATGCCGACAATCGCGAAGAAGCATCTGAAATATTAAACGACGGCTTTATGAAGATTTTTACCAACGTCAAGCTTTTCGACTTGAGCAAGGCATTTAAACCGTGGTTGCGAAAGATCATGGTGAATACAGCAATAAATCATTTTCATCAGAAGCAGCGGAAAATTCAGGCTGAGGAAATTCGCTATGCAAAAAACGAATCTGAATCAGAAAGTATTATCTCCGGTATTTCGTACCACGAAATTATTGCCATGCTACAAAAATTACCCCCGGCCTACCGGACGGTGTTTAACCTCCATGTATTGGAGGGCTACAAGCACGAAGAAATAGCGTCGATGTTAAATATCACTGTAGGGACGTCAAAATCTAATTTGTTTAAGGCAAAAGAATCATTAAAAAAAATAATGAACGATTTTTTTGAAGCTGACTATGTCGAAAAAGAGTGACGATAGTATCGATCGGATTTTCAGGCAGGCTTTGACTCAGTATGACACTAAGTTTCATGAGGATGACTGGGTGAAGATGGAGAAATTGCTGAATGACGAGGCACAGAGAAAGGCTGCAGCGCGATCCAGGCGAATTAAGGGTACTGCTTATACGTTGACTGGCCTGACGGGGCTTATCATCGCAGTCTATTTTTTGGCAATTAGAAATCCGTCTGGATCAATCGCAGACTTACGCGATTCGGTTACTGAAATGCAGGCCTCGGAAGCTCTCACGGAAAATGGGAATGTGACGCTTGAGAATCCTTCCGAGGGCCTGCTTTCCCAATCCTCTCCAGATAAGATCGCTGAATCTGAAATCACTCCTGATAACACCAACTCTGCAAGAAAACAGCCGTCCAAAATACACGGCGCCACAGTGGATCGCGCAGGCGTGACAGAAACAGATGATCCATCTTTACATCAAAACCCATTTATTGGGGATGTCACCCCTGAAGGCGAATCACCAGCCACGAACAAATTGAACCGACGGGACACCAATGAAATTAAGACAACTCCATCTGGATCTTTTCGAAATAAAATAGAAGACGTTGATAAACCCGGTTTGGACCCATCCAATGAAAGTAAACCTTCCCTGACTCAGCCCGATGACGCTGTCAACGTTGAGGCTGTAGGCGATAAGTTTTTGAAAAGTGACAATGATAGTGGGCATACTTATCCGAAAGCGAATTCCGGCGAGTCAGGAAAGGCTACTTTGGCAAACACCAATGAAGCGAATGATGGTGTTACTCAACAAGCCAAATCAACATCGGCTGAATCACTGCCAAACAAAACTGTTCTTGAGGACGAGGATTCGTCGTTGGTAACGGCAGCTAGTAGGCAAAAACCTTTGGCAGATTCGGCGTTGGACAACACAATCATATCTAAAGAAGAGAACACAAGATTACAAGGTCGGCTGAGCTTCGCTTTTGTTTTTGCACCCGAATTTAGCACGACAAGTCTTTCCAATTATTCATCTCCCGGTGATTCGTATGGGCTGCGCATAGGTTACCAGTTGTCAAAACGGTTATCTGTGCAGACCGGATTTATCCGAAGTCAGAAAAAATACGAAGGTTCAGGCTCGGACTATAAGCCGCGGAACCCTGCATACTGGCAAATACGAACAAATGGTGTAGTGCCTGAAGAGATATATAGTAAATGCCTGGTTTATGAGCTACCACTAGGTATCCAGTTTGATGCAATTCAGACCGCAAAATCGCGCGTGTTTTTCTCTGCTTCTTCGTCAAGCTACTTTATGATAAGCCAGGCATATGATTATGCTTTCCAATCTCCTAATCCTGGCGCCGACATGGGATGGAGGAGTCGCGGATCAGAATCATATTGGTTTAGTGTCGGTATGGTGTCAGCGGGTTATGAACGATACATCAACAGGTCGTTTGCTATTGGTATTGAGCCTTATTTAAAGGTATCGTTAGCAGAGATCGGATGGCCGAAAATCAAACTTTATAGCACGGGTGCATATGTAACGCTGCGATACAAGTTTATGGGAAGGAAAAATTTTTAATCAGGGAATAGAAAATTAGTACGATGAGTTCCAGAAGAAAAAAATTTTATGAGGATCAATATGCAAGTCTTTCGGTTGTTGAATCCATCCCGTGTGTTAAGGTGAAACTATCGGGATTCCCGAGTGGCAGCGACCATTATCAATATGTGCAGGAAAGGTTGCTCGAAACTATTCGCGACCAGGCGCACAATTATTGTAAGCTTCACCTTTTGACCGACACTACCGAAGCTGGTTTGGTTCTTGACGAAGACATAACCTATTTTAAGTCCAATATAATCCCTGCAATGGAAGAGGCAGGCATTCGGTATCATGCGATCGTTTTGCCTCAAAGCTTCTTTGGCAATTTCATAAAGGATCAAACGTCTTTAAGCAATCGAAAACTTAAAGTGGCATATTTTGATACTGTCACCCGTGCCACGAAATGGTTGAAAAAGCAATAGCTGTAACGTTGCGAAAATTTCTTTTACTTTTTCATTTTTGATTCGTAAGGTCCGTGGATAGAAGTAATTTCGTTTACCTCATTTTCGTCATTTAGGATGATTACTACGTATTTTTTTCCTTCCTCCATAACACGAACAACAATATGGCCATCCATACTCTTATAAGCTCGTTCAAGCGCAGGCCCAATTACGTTCTTGTTTGCTTCTAAGATGTTTGTGGCAAAAAGGTCCCGTGGCCCGGGATAAAGAAATGTAGAAGTCACACGCCTTAATACTTCATGGCCAGGGTGGTCGGAAGACCAGGTCTGCTGAATCCATACTCGTGGTTTTAAAGTCCGGATATTGAACTCATTGTGGGCGTCGCGATTTCCATGATGATCCATGACTGCCACATCTACCTCGCCAATCGCTGTCGACAT
>CAMLER010000536.1 GCA_946478915.1 uncultured Chryseolinea sp. | reverse complement strand
ACACTCTGGTCAACTTTAAGTTCTGGGCTAATAGAACTTTGAATCTTGAACGTTCGATTGCTTTCGTGGTGTGTTACCTCTGCTACCTGCCCCATTGTTTCAATGATCCCTGTGAACATTAGTATCCTTCCTTGTTGAGCAAGCAATTAAGCGAACATAAAATATATGCGGGCACATATTTTTTTAAAATTTTGGTTTATTTTATAAACTAGTTTATAAATTTACCGTAAATAGTAACATGGAAACAGAAAATCAATCCTTAACGACTGAACAAAGCCTTGAACTGATCACCAGGATGATCCGACAAGCTCAAGGAAATGTCCAAAGAAGTGCCATTTACCTCATTTTATGGGGAATAACTGTAGTAGCAGCAAATCTTGGAATGTTTGTACTGATGTTGTTGGACTATCCAACGCCATATATGGTTTGGCTGATCACCATACCGGCGTGGATTGCAACGATCTTCATCAGCTTAAAACACCGGAAGGAATCGAGAGTGAACTCGCACCTTGATCGCATCAACGCCCTTCTTTGGTACAGTTACGGTGTCGTGATCCTGGCTATCGTTATGTTCGGATTTAAGATCAATTATCAGCTCAATCCGGTAATATTGCTCGTAAGCGCTATACCAGCATTCGTCTCCGGTGCGATAATCAAGTTCCGAGCGCTGACCATGGGAGGAATTCTATTTTGGGTATTCGGCGTTATCTGCTTTCTTTCCCAGGGACCATGGCAATACTTAATAGGAGCATTGGCCGTTTCAAGCGGACATTTAGTCCCCGGCTTGCTGCTTCGAAATAAAACAGAACGTGATGTTCAAAGAACTTGACCCCCTACTGCATTCGCAACTTCGATTAGCTGTCATGTCGCTACTGATCAGTCTCGAATCAGCAGAGTTTACATTTATTAAGGAAAAAACAAACAGCACCGCCGGCAATTTGAGCGTACAGCTCGATAAGTTGTCGGAGGCCGGTTACTTAAACATCGAGAAATCATTCAGGGGGAAGAAGCCGGTAACAACCTGCAAAATCACGAAGAAAGGAATAAAAGCGTTTGAGGAGTATGTTAACACGCTGAAACAATATATAAACAGATGAGATTGGGAGATTGGAAAATTAGAAAATTAGAAGATTAGAAGATTAGAAAATTGGAAGATTGGAAAATTGGAAGATTGGGGGCGTCCAAATGAATTAATGGCCAAATTTTTTTTGTCGGTATAGTTTACATTATAAACAAGTTTACAAATGAAAAAGAGAATTCTATTTGCGCTGCTATTGACTAGCATCTATTTCAGTCTGATCGCTCAGACATCGCCGGAAGTTTACAAACAAAAAATGAAGCAGTTTGCTTTTTGGGAAGGCCAATGGCAGGGAGAAGGATCTACTCAAATGGGGCCCGGGCCAGCAAAAAAATCTACCGTAGAGGAAACACTGCAATTTAAACTTGATGGGACAGTGATGCTTATCGAAGGCATCGGAAAAGCTCTCGACCCACAAACGAATCAATCTCATGTAGTGCACCACGCCATGGCTATACTATCATATGACCCGTCCAACGACGAATACAAATTTCAAACGTATTTGAAGGATGGCCGAAGTACGCCAGCGCTGTTGAACGTTATTGAAGAAAATAAGTATGAATGGGGCTTTGATATACCGAATGGAAAGATCAAATACATTATCAACATCGATCCAGCAAAGAAGACATGGAATGAAATCGGTCATTATTCAAATGACAATGGAACAACATGGTTGAAGTTTTTTGAAATGAATCTGAACAAATTAGAAGATTAGAAAATTGGAAGATTGGAAGATTGGAAAATTCCGGCTATATGTTTATGCGTGTGGCTTAAAACAACTAAACTCATAACTCCGTATATTGATAATTATGGAGTTTGGTAAAGTTGAACAACCCGATTTAAGCGACATCGAATTTTCTCTCCCGCCCGATGCTGAAGGCACTACCGAATTGCTGCAAAAGTATAGATCGTCGGTACGCAAACCGGAGGTTTATATCGGATGCGCCAAGTGGGGCCGCAAGGATTGGGTGGGAAAGGTTTATCCAAACGGTACGAAGGAAGCTGATTTCCTTAAACTCTATGCTCAGCATTTCAATGCCATTGAGTTAAACGCTACCTTTTATCGGGCTCCATCCCCTACCCAAACAGCAGCCTGGGCATCTCAGGTTGGCAATGGTTTTAAGTTTTCACCGAAATTTTCTGAAAAGATCTCCCATCGTAAGCGACTGAAAGATGTGAAGGAAATGACGGACTGGTTTCTAAAAGGGATTGCAGGATTCAAAGAAAAGTTAGGACCAGTTTTCGTCATGCCGCATCCTGCAATGGGTCCGAAGTCTTTTGAAACAATTGAAACATTTATTGAATCTCTTCCCGGGGAGATAGATCTTTTTGTTGAGTTGAGACATCCAGAATGGTATTCGGAACCAGAAACTTTTAAGAAAGTATTCTCGATGCTGGAACGACACAATGTCGGCTCGATCATAACCGATGCATCCGGCAGGCGCGACTGTGTTCACATGAGGTTAACCACGCCGGTAGCCTTCATCCGTTTCGTTGGAAATAATTTACATCCCACTGACTATACGCGCGTTGACGCTTGGATACAACGCATCAAAACGTGGATGGATGGAGGTCTTCAGAAACTGTATTTCTTCATGCATCAAACTGAAGAAATCCATTCACCAACATTGTGTAAATATGTTGTTCAACAGCTCAACGTGCATTGCGGAACAAACTTGCACGAGCCGGTTTTTATCGAGGGATAAATAGCTGTCAGCTGTCAGCATTCAGCATTCAGCCGACAGCCTGGGCGCAACAATTCATGAAAGAAAATGTAACAATTAAACTAAAGCTCATTCACTAACACTAATACCAAGGGTCCTATTTATCAACGGCACGGCTGTCGGCAGCCTGTTGAAAGTTCCGTTTTAAAAAGCTGTCAGTGGTCAGCATTCAGCCGACAGATTGGGCGTAACAATTCATGAAAGTGAATGTGACAATAAACTAAGCTCATTGGGCCAACGCTATTAGCAAGTGTCCTATTTGGTAACGGCATGGCTGTTGGTAGTCTCCTGTTGAACGTTCCGTTCTTTTCCCGCAAAGTCATAAATACGGACCTCGGTAGCGCCGTTAGGAACTACAAAACTTCTTGATGATTGTGAAAGGTATCCGGCCCCGTAGTAAAATTCAGTTTTTTGCTTCCTGCCATCGCCAAATGATACTTCTGCATAACTATCTGATGGCTGTAGTCTAACAATTTTGACGTCAGCACCACTGCTAAGGGCAAAAACGCGAAGGCTATCGCGGTTTTGGGCAGCGACAAACAACGGATTCCCTATACTACTATAGATCTTAACCAGGGCCTTAGCGTCTCCAGGAACATAAAACCCGCTTCTCGCTGAGGGCAAAGGAGTGAACGAACCACGACCGTTTCCAAGCAGCGCCAATCCAGTGAACGCGTCGTACCGACCTGCGAACACCTCATTGCCGTAATCGTTGCCTATAGCAATTAAATCAAGGTTGCCGTCCCCATTTATATCCGCGGATACCATTCCATTGATGGGCGCGCTTTGTGCCACTGTAGACAGGGCACTCATCTTAAATTTGTTGCTGCCCAGGTTTTCTATATAACTCGACGCCATATGATTCGCTTCCATCATAATGGCACCTTGCAGGTCTTCCGGAGAAAGCAATTGATCCATGGTAACCTTACTGTATTGTCTGTAACGCGAAAATTTTTGTCTGAACTTCGGACTTTGAGAATTGATCTCATCCCAAAAATGAATCTGAAATAAATTTCTTTCGTCGCTGGTCATGGAAACTCTCATATAACAGCCCAGTACCGGGTCTAGGCTGCCGTTTCCGTCAAAATCTTTAGCGTATATCTTCAACGGCCATTCTTTTGTCACCTGAAAATTATTGTTGAGTCCCAGATTTCCAGCAACGTAGTCGATGTCACCGTCATTATCGAA
>CAMLER010000535.1 GCA_946478915.1 uncultured Chryseolinea sp. | reverse complement strand
ACGGATGACCTTCCCAGGTGAGCGGCATTAAAATTCTGGTCAGATGAGGATGGCTTTCGAAGCGAATACCAAACATATCATAGACTTCCCTTTCATACCAGCCAGCGTTTGCCCACACGTTGGTAATACTGGGTACTGACGGATAATCTCCCTTCAATCCGACCTTAATACGCAGGAATTCGTTTCGGTTAAATGAAAACAAGTGATATACAACTGTAAACTCACAGGATGGATTGCTGGCGGTTTGCTTCCGATTTCTCTCATCGATGGCAGTTAAGTCAAAAAGGAAAGAGAATGGCTGGGGGATTTCCGACTTCAGAAACTTCAACATGTCAACAATGCGATACTCCGACGTCCAAAGGGTGACAATTTCATCCTTTGATCGTTGTTTGGTGAATGCATCCTCACCAAACTTTACCGTTAAGTGTTCTGTCGGATCCATGCTTTTTGGGTGTTGAAGTGTTGACGTGCGACGTGCTGAGGTTCGCACGAGTGTAAATCGCGCGTACATCAACACATAGAACATCAGCACCTCAACACACTAATCATATTTCATCAGGTGAACGGAACGATACCATTTCTTTCCGTTTTTCAAACCTTCTATCTTTTACAGCTATTTTTTCGGGACGTATTACACCCTGATCGCCGATTACCCAGCTGAGAGGGCGTTGCTCCTGACCAACCGATTCTGACAATAGTAACAGTCCATCCATAAACGCATCGGGCCGTGGTGGACATCCAGGAACATAGACATCCACTGGAAGAAATTTATCGACACCTTGGACCACACTATAGATATCGTACATACCACCTGAATTGGCACAGGAGCCCATTGAGATTACCCACCTCGGTGCCATCATCTGTTCGTGTAATCGCTTGATGATCGGTGCCATTTTGATGAACACTGTGCCAGCGATTATCATCACGTCAGCCTCACGCGGTGTTCCCCGGATTACTTCTGCACCGAACCTGGCAAGGTCATACTTAGGAGTCATACTCGTAGCCATTTCAACAAAGCAGCATGATAATCCAAAATGGAATGGCCACATCGAATTTTTCCGACCCCAACTGAGAAGACGTTGCACGGACGTGAGCATCACACTTTGGCGAACCGATTCCTCGAATGAACCAGTTCCCTGCAATGCGTTTACCGGCGAATCGGTTTTACTTAGCCACCATTTCATTGCTTTTGGTTTTCTCTTTCAACTTGCGATATGCCTTCAATATTTTCTTTCCGTCTGGTCCAAAATCAAGAGCGCCGTTTCGCCATTCGTAAATCAATACGACAAATAGCAGGATGACGAAAATGGAAACACCAAAGTATCCGAACCAACCGAGTTCCTTAAATGCGATAGCCCAGGAAAAAATAAAAATGGTTTCGACATCGAAAATGACGAAGAGCATTGCAATAAGATAAAATTGTGACGAAAAGCGCAGGCGCGCAGAGCCCGTGCTTAAAATACCACCTTCGTAAGGATCGTTGGTGGCATGCTCCTTATGACGTTGCCCCAATATAAATGAAAGACCTAGCATTATAGTTACCAGGCCGATCACGATGCCTCCGTATACTAACAGAGGCCATAAGGGAGTAGTATTTTCACTCGAAACTTCCAAAGCGATTTGCCTCCGGCAAATATTCTTTTACGCTCGAAATTTGAAATACTGTCCAACCGTGTCACGATAACTTATCTGACCCCATTGTTGCGTGAGTACAGCAACTATGAAATACAATCACACCAGCGCCATCGGAGTGATTTTTTTTTGTTTTTAGATACTTATCGTGCGATAAATTGAAGGTAAAAGATTTCGGAAAACAAACAAAGGCAAACGTTTGAATTGTTCTATGAGATGCAGAAGCATGGTGCGCTATCCTGCACTACCCTGTATCTATCCGCATTTTCCAGCACAGGAATATGTTAAAGCAATGTGTATTTAATGTTTTACCTGGGATTGTTTACGCTATAATCGTCCAGGAAATTTATCGCATTTTGATTGCGACTTGTTTTGTTGATGTATTGAATGCTCTTGGATGAAGCAGTTAATGCGGTCGTTCCAGGTTGTGTACGTCTATTCACTAAACCTTGACGATGTGGTCGATGGCATCTTAACAGCTATCTAGTTCCTAAATCATTCCGTTCTCAACGCGTTCGCTGGATTCATCATTGCAGCTTCGGCTGATCGGAATCCTACAGTAAGAAGCGCGACAAAGGATATTATTACTGCCTCGAGAACAAGTACCCACAAGGTCATGTTGAAGCGATATTCATAATTTTGTAACCATTCAGTCATGATCCACCACCCGATAGGAGCAGCCAGAACAAATGCAAACAGAATTAGCAAAAAGAATTCTTTTCCGAAGATCCACAGGATATTGGCGACACTTCCTCCGAGCACTTTTCGGATGCCGATCTCTTTTGTTTTCTGGATTGCCATATATGACACTAGTCCGTACAGTCCCATACAAGCGATGAATAAAGCAATACCACAGAATACCTGAATCAATTTTAGGATTGACTGTTCAGTTTCATAGAACTCGGCCGTTTGTTCATCCAGAAACTGATATCGGTAAATCTGTTCAGGATACATAGAACTCCATGCTTTTTCGATAGCTGATAACGTGTTAGTCGCATCTTTCATATCTATTTTTAAAGCGTAGTCCTGATAGCGATCGATTCTCGTTGAGATGAGAATAGGGCTAATTGCTGACCGGAAAGATTGGTCATGGAAATTGCTTATTACGCCGACAACGGGTCCACTCTTTCCCTCGGATGAAATGATTTTCCCCAATATTTCTTCTGGTGTCAGGTTTAGTTTGCGGACAAGGATTTCATTTGCCAGAAATTCTCTTACCGAATCCGATGGCTGCAGATTCCTTCCCGTCACCAGGTCAATTCCGAATGTCGAAAGATACCTGTCGTCGGCTGATTTAATGCTAACGCCGAAGTCCTCAGGCTCGGTTCGATTATCATAGGTAATTGAACTTCCCCATTGATTCCTTGACGCTGGTGGAGAAAAACAAGCAGATACATCCTCGACACCCGGGATCCTCAAGAATTGTTCTTTAAGCGTTTTCAATTTTGCGTCCTGCGATCCCGTTGGGATCATGATAATTGCATCTTTGTCAAATCCCATGTCGGTCTTCATGAAATATTTCATCTGGAATGCAATAACGATCAAGCTAATGAGTAAGACCTGAGCGATAGTAAACTGTGTAATAATCAATGCCCGCCTTAAGGTAAAGCTGCTCCCATGATCTGAAAGCTTTCCTTTTAATGCCTGAGCCGGCTTAAAGCCCGACAAGATCAGACCTGGATACGAACAGGAGAGGAGCGTCACGAATACTATAATTCCAAGTAAAAATGCAGCAAGTGTACCATTTGAGAAAAGGTCAAGTGCAACACGTGTATCAAACCAGGTATTAATATATGGAAGGGCGGCGTAAGCGATGCAAAAAGCGGTTATTGCCGAAACGAATACAATAAGACTTGTTTCAATTGCAAATTGTAAGAACAATTGAGATCGGACACTGCCGAGAACCTTTCTAACCCCCACTTCCCGGGCGCGCCCCATAGCCTGGGCGGTAGCCAGGTTGACGAAGTTAACGCAAGCGGTGATAATGAGGAACATCCCGATAATCGAAAGCACCCAAAGCGTTGTCTTGGACATCCCTCCCTGGTATCGCCCATCAAAATGGGTCTCGTCAAGTGGTTGCAGCTTATAGTGATGAACATTTTTACTCTTTGCGCGATACTTTGTGACATATTGCGGCAAAGCACTTTCTACATCTGCAGGGTCAACGCCAGGCCGCATACGGGCAAAAGATTGAATCTCGGATGAAATGCCACCCCATGAATCTACGGCACCATACCACTGATTATATTGACCGATGGTGCTGTACGACAAATAGATTTCAGATCGAAAATTTGTGTTATCCGGAATGTCTTTCAGCACGCCGACGATTTTGAAATCAAGAGCGTTGTTCAATCTGAACG
>CAMLER010000534.1 GCA_946478915.1 uncultured Chryseolinea sp. | reverse complement strand
AATATGATTGGTGTTGAGTGGTTCGCCAAAAACTGTTATAACTCCTTCGTCGGCGTTGATGATTTGATTGATAATTCTGATTAACGTTGTTTTCCCTGCTCCGTTTGGACCCAACAAACCAAAGATAGTTTGATGTGGTATAGAGATGTTGATCTTGTCGAGTGCAAGATGATTGGTGTAACGTTTGGAAATACCTTGTGCAACTAATGCTTCCACAACTTTTGCCTTTACTAACAATTAGTGTCAAAAGATAGAAACTAATTACAATGAATTAACGGAAGTGAGAAAGGTTATGAAAAAAAGCTTGGTGCCAGCTCAATTCTTCGATTCCTGAAATATGATGTTCCCCATTGAGACATCGATATCGAAGGTGAGGCTGTTCTTTGCGTCTTTCGAGTAAGCCGCATTGGCAAAAACATTTTCGGATATTTTTTGAAACTGGGCGGGAATTTTTACGCTGCACAACCAGGAGTCTTTGATCTTAACTAAAACGGGTGTGTCGGAGGGAGGAAGAATTACAGTAAGATTTCCGGCTCCGACGCTTCCCTTGATTCTATTGCTTACAAGGGGTTTGCTTCTGAAGTCCAGTGTCATGTTGCCAAATCCGACATCGGCCATCATGTAACGCGCTCGCGACATGTTCAGGTTTTTTACATTTACCGAACCAAGATCGACTTTTACAAAAAACGTATCCATATCGACTTGATTTTCGAGGGAAGAATAATAGCCAACGTTGACATCGGCGCTTCCTGTGTTGATCTTGAGATTCCTAACCGCCAGTCCCGATAGATCGATGTTCGCGTTTCCAATGCCGTAATGAAGTTCCAGATAATAGGGCTTGGCGTCGGTCAGATACATCTTCCAAAGTTTTTCGCTAACAGGCTTATCTGAAGGACCAAAAAAGCGGGTAGAAATCGTCTGGCTGATTCCCTCTGATTGGGTTTCTTCAAGGTTTAAAAGAACTTCACAGGTATTGCCCTTAACGACTTTTCGGAAATTGTGTCCGTAGCTACTTTCGGTCTGATTGCTGAAAACGTTGAGAATTTCAGTATTCTGGCTGGGTTTGATAAAACAATTGCCGCTGTTTGCTTTTAAAAGGAGTCGGATATTTTCGCAAGACTGGACATCTTCTACCGTAAATTGCTTTTTCAGCTGTCCGAAGGCAAATCCCGCAATTGCAACACCACAAATCGTTAACCAAGTCTTTCTATGCATGTCAATATCTACGATGTACTTAATTAAGGGGTTTCCAAGTGTAAGTTTAAAGGCAAAATCGCACAATCAACCCCGCTTAATCTCAGTTAAACGGTGATATCTGAAATGGGTTGCCGGGGGTTTTTACGGAGAACAGAGCGAAAATGGGCTACCCCGATTCTATTCAATTCATTGGTTGATAAAGGTTGGGAATGTCAGGCTAGGTCTTCCCTACCGTCCTAGAAACCTGGTTCGGAATTAAGGCGCAAATTGAGAGTTGTCAAAGCCGAGACACGTCGCCCCTGACCGCGGTGGCCCGGGCGAATGCGTGGCTTAAAGAAGGTTCTCCATTAGAATCAGGTTCACTAATTAAAGTACTCTTTCATTCGTTCGAAGAAGCCCTTTTCATTGGCATCCGGATGGGGTTCGAAGTTGGATGAATCCCGCAAACTTTCAAGTTTTGCTCTTTCGTCAGAAGTCAGTTTTTTGGGCGTCCAGACATTGACATAGATAAGTTGATCCCCGGTTTCGTACCCGTTTATGTCTTTTAGCCCTTTTCCACGCAGCCGAAGGATCTTGCCACTTTGAGTTCCAGCATCAATTTTGATCTTTACTTTTCCTCCGACCGAAGGCACCTCAACATTGGTACCCAAGGCTGCATCAACAAAGCTTATATAAAGGTCATATACCAGGTTGTTCCCATCCCGTTTCAGATAGCGATCTTCCTGTTCCTCGATGAGGATCAACAAATCGCCTGCGGCACCGCCACCGGGCGCTTCGTTCCCTTTGCCGGACATCGACAATTGCATGTTGTCAGCGACCCCAGCCGGAATCTTCACACTGATCAGTTCTTCCTTTGAAACAAGACCAGAACTATCTACTCCACTTGGGCGCTTGTCAATAATTTGGCCTGAACCATCACAAGTGGAACATGTGCTGGCTGATACCATCTGGCCCAGCATGGTATTGACCACTTTTCTCACCTGTCCGGAGCCCTGGCAAGTGGAACAGGTCTTAAACGTCACGCCTTCTGCGCGAACCAACCTATTGACCTTTATTTTTTTCTCCACCCCCTGGGCGATTTCCTCCAGGGTAAGTTTGAGCTTGATTCGAAGATTTGTACCCTTTCGCTGGCGCCGGCCGCCGCGCGATGATCCACCACCAAAAAAGCTGTCAAAGGGGCTGCCACTGCCTCCGAAGATATCCCCAAACTGACTGAAGATATCATCCATATTCATATTGTGACCGCCAAATCCGCCATTCCCTCGCGCATGGCCAAACCGATCGTATTGTGCACGCTTTTCAGAATCGCTCAATACTTCATAAGCCTCGGCAGCTTCCTTAAATTTTTCCTCGGCTTCCTTATTATCTGGATTTTTATCAGGGTGGTATTGAATGGCAACCTTGCGGTATGCCTTTTTTATCTCGTCAACCGAGGAGCTCTTATTAACACCCAGTATCTCGTAATAATCTCTTTTTGTAGACATGCACTAAATTGTGAAGGGTTAACAGAACTTAACTTCCTACTACCACCTTGGCGAAACGAATCACTTTATCATTCAGTAAATAGCCAGACTCAACTACGTCAACTATTTTTCCCTTAAGTTTTTCGTCCGGCGCAGGAACCTGCGTAATAGCGTCATGGAAATCAGCATCGAAATCCGAGCCCGGTTGTATATCCATTAGTTTTACACCTGCTTGCTCTAATATTTTTTTGAATTTGCTGCGAATCAGAAAAATGCCTTCCAGTTCTTTCTCATTCCGTTCACCGAATGCCTTTTCTGCCCTATCAAAATCATCCAGCACGGGCAACAATGATTTTAACAATTGCTCATTTGCAGACTGAATCAAATCAAGCTTCTCCTTCGCAGTCCTGCGGCGGAAATTTTCAAATTCCGAGTACAATCGAATGAACTTATCTTTTTGTTCAGCCAAATCCGATTGTAATTTTTCAATTGAGGAGTCCTGCACTGCTGCTTGGTCTGCCATGTTTTCCGCTGATTCGCTGTTTTCCGATAGGATATCTTCGTCTTGCTTCATTTCGTTGATTTAAAAGTTTTTCCAAAGGACATAACGTCCTTAAAATTAGGTTACTCGACAAGTCCAACAACTTTGCCAAAGGTGTTTTAATGCCAATCTGACACCATTTTCTATTCTGCTTTCTTGTGGAGGGTCTGCCAGATGAGGTCTTTGAGTTCGGTAATCCCTTTGTTGGTTACAGATGAAATGAATACGGACGGAATTTCATCTGGCAGTTCCTTTTTCATTTCCGCCAATAGCTCGTCATCCAACATGTCTGCTTTTGAAATCGCCAGGACTCTGCGTTTGTCCAATAACTCTGGGTTATATTTTCGAAGTTCATTTAGCAATGTATTGTACTCCGTCCGGATGTCTTTTGAGTCGGCAGCAATCATGAACAACAAAACGGAGTTTCGCTCAATGTGTCGCAGAAAACGGATTCCCAACCCTTTCCCCTCTGCTGCTCCTTCAATAATGCCAGGGATATCCGCCATTACAAAAGACCGATCATCGCGATATGAAACCACACCCAGATTAGGGGTCAACGTTGTAAAGGGATAGTCCCCAATTTTTGGCTTTGCAGCCGACACCACCGACAAAAGTGTAGACTTGCCCGCGTTGGGAAATCCGACAAGTCCAACATCTGCTAAGAGTTTTAACTCGAGTACAATCCATTCCTCAGTACCGGGTTCACCAGGCTGCGCATGCTGAGGTGCCTGGTTGGTAGAGGGTGCAAAAAAGGCATTACCTTTTCCACCGCGACCACCACGGGAAAGGATG
>CAMLER010000533.1 GCA_946478915.1 uncultured Chryseolinea sp. | reverse complement strand
GCAAACTCAGGTTGACTTTGCCCGTTATCTACAGCAGGCATTTGGTTCTATCCAGGAAGTGCAGTACTTATCATTCTTGTGTTATGAACTTAGATATATCGATGAGAATGTTTATATCGCTTTAGAGGAAGATATTAATCAAGTGAAGGCGATGCTGATCAACCTTATTAAAAAAGTCAGAAAAAGTTAAAATAAGTCGCAGGATGGGCCGCACGCTCTGGCGTTTGGCGTTCCGCGTTCTGCTTTTGCCCTAAAGACATGAAATTATTCGACATCTACTCCCTCCTCCCCATCACTCCCGTTAAGGCCAAAGGTTCGTGGCTGTGGGATAAAAGCGGTGAAAAGTATTTGGATCTGTATGGTGGCCATGCCGTTATTTCTATTGGTCATTCACATCCGCATTATATCAAAGCGCTGACGGAACAGTTGAAAAATATTTCTTTCTATTCCAACAGTGTTCAAAATCCGCTGCAGGAAAAACTTGCTGAAAAGCTTGGGGAAATCTCTGGATATCCGGACTACCAATTGTTCCTCTGCAACTCGGGTGCTGAGGCAAACGAAAATGCCTTGAAGATTGCTTCATTCGTAACTGGCCGTAAGAAGGTCATTGCATTCAAAAAGGCATTTCACGGTAGGACTTCCGGAGCCGTTGCGGTCACCGATAATCCTAAAATTGTTTCACCGTTCAATGCCGGTCATGACGTCGTTTTTCTACCGTTAAATGACGAGCAGGCTTTTCTCGATGCATTCGATGACGACGTCGCAGCCGTTATTATCGAAGGTATCCAGGGAGTTGGTGGTATTCAGCTTCCAGATGATTCGTTCCTGACATTTTTGGAAAGCCAGTGCTTGAAAAACAATTCGTTATTGATTTTGGACGAGATTCAATCCGGATATGGACGCACGGGGAAATTTTTTGCTCATCAATACACAGGTATCAAACCACCACTCATTACCATGGCAAAAGGTATGGGTAATGGCTTTCCGGTTGGTGGGGTGCTGATCCATGGCGATATAAAACCGTGGCCTGGAATGTTGGGAACAACGTTTGGGGGCAACTATCTTTCTACAACGGCATGCCTGGCTGTTTTGGATGTCATTGAAAAAGAAAAACTTCTGGCAAACGCGGGCCAGATGGGAGCCTATTTAATGGCAGCACTGGTGTCTGTTGAAAAAGTACAGAAGCTTCGTGGACGGGGTTTAATGATTGGATTCGATCTTTCAGAGGAAAATAAGGAAGTAAGAGGTAATTTGCTGTCGAAGCACCGGATATTTGTGGGAGAATCCAAACCTAATACCATAAGATTACTACCGTCGATGGCGCTTGCAAAGAATGAAATCGACATTTTCATCGACGCACTTAAAACAGAGTTGCCATGAAAAATTTTATATCGGTAAGTGATGTACAAAATGTTAGTGCGATTGTTCAGGAGGCAATTGAGTACAAGGCAAATCCTTTAAAGGATAAGTCACTGGGAAAAAACATGCGTGTCGGCTTGCTTTTTCTGAACCCAAGTATGCGCACCCGACTTAGCACGCAGATCGCAGCGCAGAATCTCGGTATGGAAGCTATTGTTTTCAATGTTGGCCAGGACGGATGGATGTTGGAGTTTGAAGACGAGGCTATTATGAGCGGAAGCACCGTTGAGCACGTGAAAGACGCTGCCCCGATCCTGGGTAAGTATTTTGATATTCTGGGCATCCGGACATTCCCTTCCCTAAAGAATAAGACGGACGACTATAGCGAACTTTATATCAGGCAATTTATTAAATATGCGGGTATCCCGGTCGTTAGCCTGGAAAGTGCTACCCTCCATCCGCTTCAAAGTTTGACCGATATCATTACAATCACAGAGACATTTAAGGAAAAAAGAAAACCAAAGATCGTATTGACATGGGCGCCTCATGTGAAGACATTGCCTCAATGCGTTGCGAACAGTTTTGCACAATGGATCAATGCCTGGAACGAAGCTGATTTTGTAATCACTCACCCGGAGGATTATGAATTGGATGAATCTTTTACTGCAGGCGCAACAATAACTCATAATCAGGATGAAGCCCTTCAGGGTGCCGATTTCGTATATGTAAAAAATTGGAGCACTTATAAGGACTATGGTAGAATTTACTGCAATGATCCAAAATGGATGCTCACAAATAATAAACTGGATCTTACCAATAGCGCGAAGGTTATGCACTGTCTACCGGTGCGGCGCAATGTTGAGTTGAGCGACGAAGTGCTCGATGGCCCCAATAGCATTGTGACGCTACAGGCATCCAACCGTGTCTGGGCAGCTCAGGCTGTATTGAGTGAATTGGTAAAAGGACGTGGGAAATAATCGGGAACATCAATAGATGGATAAGTTATTTGTCGTTAAGATCGGTGGAAATGTATTGGATAGCGATTCAGCGCTGGAATCGTTCTTAAAGGATTTTGCTTCCATCAGCGAAAGGAAAATACTAATACACGGTGGAGGTAAGATCGCTACGCGACTTGGGGATAAATTGGGAATTCAATCGAAGTATATTAATGGAAGAAGAATTACGGATGCAGCGACCCTGGATCTGGTAACGATGGTGTACGGCGGTCTGGTAAATAAGAAGATTGTCTCTGCCCTGCAATCGTTGGGTAACAACGCCCTTGGAGTAACAGGCGCTGACGGTAATCTGATCAAAGCAACTAAGCGCGTTGTGAAAGACATTGATTATGGTTTTGTTGGAGATATTCTTCCAGAAAATGTAAATCGTGCGCTTCTGGCTCTGTTGTTAAACGAGGATATCGTGCCGGTTTTTGCTCCGCTTACTCACGCCGAGGGAACAATGCTGAACACGAACGCAGACACCATTGCGTCGGTGTTATCTATTTCCTTAAGCGAAAGCTTTGACGTTCGCCTCATTTACTGTTTTGAAAAAAAAGGTGTGTTGGAAAATATTGAGAACCCCAGTTCTGTAATTCGCCATCTTCCAAAGAATACTTACGAACGCCTTTTAGAAAGAAAAGCCTTTGCTGATGGTATCTTACCAAAACTTGAAAATGCATATGCTGCGATCCATGCTGGCGTGAAAGAAGTTCTGATTGGAGAGGCGGCAGATTTAATTCCAAATACTGGTCAGACTACTGAAGGAACTTTAATAACCGCGTGAGAAGGCGTGTACCCTTAACGTTGAACAGTTGATAACTTCATGAGAGAACTCGCAACAAAGGCTACAGATCTACTGGTCAAACTTATTGCCACTCCCTCTTTTAGCCGGGAGGAGGATGGGACCGCGACCTTGATTGAGGATTTTTTTAATAAAGAACATATTCAGACACATAGGAAGGGTAATAATGTTTGGGCTCGGAATAAGTACTATGACCCTGCTTTGCCTACAGTGTTATTAAACTCGCATCACGATACGGTTAAGCCAAACACGGGTTATACACGCAATCCCTTTTCTGCCGATTCATCCGACGGTAAGCTTTTTGGATTGGGTAGCAACGACGCCGGCGGACCCTTGGTTTCGCTTATCGCTGCCTTTTTACATTTTCATTCCAGGCAGAATCTGAAATACAATCTGATTCTGGCAGCAACAGCAGAAGAAGAAATTTCCGGGAAGGAAGGAATTGAAAGTATCTGGAGTGAGCTAGCGCCGATCGATTTTGCTATTGTCGGGGAACCTACAAATTGTGAGATGGCAACGGCAGAAAAAGGATTGATGGTGCTCGATTGTGTTGCTCGGGGAAAATCGGGACACGCTGCTCGGGAAGAGGGAATCAACGCGATCTACAATGCACTCGACGATATCCAATGGTTCAGAACTTACCAGTTTCCCCGGAAATCAGAAACGCTGGGCGAAATGAAAATGTCAGTTACGATAATCCATTCGGGAAGCCAACACAACGTCGTACCCGACCAATGTCAGTTCACTGTTGATGTGCGGGTAACCGATGTGTACACTTTGGAAGAGGCACTAGACATTATCAAAAGAAATGTAAGATCTGAAGTTGAGCCGCGTTCT
>CAMLER010000532.1 GCA_946478915.1 uncultured Chryseolinea sp. | reverse complement strand
CACAGCGCTGAGGACGCTGCGTTTGGATCATGATTCTCTGCTGACTATTCTTAGATCGTCGAAAAATTCCTGAATGCATTCCTCCGCGGACTCTGCGTGAATTCCCTCTGCGTACCCTGCGGTTAAAAGCAATCTTAGTTCTGGGTACGCTGTCGGATATGCCGTGCGACTCCAAAGCTTCTTTTTTACCACAGAGGACCTGAGAAAATACACCCGCCTACGATGCCTTCGGCGAGGCACAGCGCGGAGGTTGCTGAGTATGGATCAAGATTCTCTGCGGACTCTTCTAGCACCGTCGAAATATTCGCAGATGGATTCCTTCATGCTGCCTACCGGACAGCCCAGCGTGCCCAAAAAGTTGAAAAAAATTAACCTTGGCGTGACAGCGATTATAGTCCTTATTCTTTATTTCTATTTTTCTTCAATGCACAAAACATACCAGCAGGACCAGGAATTTAATCACTTTAAAAAAGCAGAGACATCCCCCTGGTCCAATGTCGTTTTAGGGTCAAAATCATCACCTTTCATATACTCAATAATGCTGTAGTACAATTGTTTTGCGGCTGGTCGTTCATTGTGGTTGCTGAGAAGATCCATGCTGCTGACCATGAGTTTTCCCTTTCCGACGTTGGCCTCAAAAAGCATTGCAAGACGTCTGTTCTTGAACCATGTATCGATCAACCTGACGGCTGGCTCAAGCGACGGGTCTAAATCATCGAGTACAAGGGCCTGAGCACCATGAATCAATTCCCACCATTGCCAGTTCGTATGAAACTCAGTGGGGAAGTCGTTGAAGATCTCGCTCTCCGGATTGCAGAGTATTCCAAGTGTATGTGGCGCCTGTCCATTGGTCCACGATGTATTCCAGAAAATGCTTGAAAATCCCACTGCCACATCGCCACCTTTTTCGGCCTTTACACTGTTTTCCTCTAATACGAACAAGACTTTTTTTCCACTCTCCAGTGCTTTCCTGGTTGTCGCATCCCACCTTCGCGTCACAACGATGTCTCTAGGCAAAACTTCAAGTTCAGACGGATAAACCCAAATATCCCAATCATTTTCGAATTCAGTTCCTTCAATACCCACTATCAATTTCAACTTTGAAGGGCCTTTGATGGATTCGAATTTATAATTGATATCGCCCGTCCTTTGATTGTTAGCTAGCCTTAGCGTTATATTATCCCATTTTCCAGTTGCGATCTCTTTATTATTCTCCGCCGTCTGCAATTTCCAATACACGGATACATTTGTAAGGGGCTTCGCTCCAAAGTGTGCGAATTCTACCTGTGCAATCAATGTTTCATCTGTTCGATAGATCATTTTCGGTAGCCTCGCTAATGGAACTGTTTCAGAGCTGAACCGACTATATTCCTCAGGCGTAACATATCCTTTCTCGTCCCAAAAAGCATCAAGTACTCCTACGAGCGCGGTACCTTGTCCTGGAAAATCGTGTAGGTCCAGCAATTGGAAGCCACCAAAGCCGGGTGTTCTTAGCGCAGCTTCGATGTCAGCTTTGTAACATAAAGTCTGCAGTTTTCCTGATGCTTTCAGAAAGTCATCTGCAAGGTGACCCATTTTGTTTTCTGTCAAGGTTTCTTTGAATAATTCAAAGTTCCGTGGTTGCAGCACGCCCGTGTATTTCTTAATCTCATTAAAGTTTGGATATACACACCACTGACCGATCTCGTGACTGACAACGACGCGGTCGTATGGTTCTGTAATTTTAGACCAATCGTAATCAGTGCGTGGTGGCTGTGCATTGATAATGCTCTTAAGGCCTTCCTCCCAGCGTTGTATTCTCGGTTTGGAGTCGTTGTGATATTCGTTTTCAGGAATCATAGGCCAGCCAGCGCCACTGGTATAGATTCTTCTGGGGTCTTTTTTTTTCCAATAGTCAACAAATTTTGCCAAATACGTTTTGTGATTTTTTCCACCAGGTTCATTACCGTAAGCCATCATGCAAAATGAAGGATGGTTTCCATACTTTTCGACGATGCGTTTGCTTTCCTCCCATATAAAAGCGTCGACCGGTTTCCCATCCCCAATAGTAGTTGACTGATTGGCCCAGCTTCCACATTCCACCTGCAGGTAAAATCCCATTTCATCGGCAACGGTAAATGCTATCTCAGGCGGGCACCAGGAGTGAAACCTAATGTGATTAAGTCCATGTGCTCTTGCCGTTTTGTAGATCTTTTCCCAGTACGATTTTTCCATTGAGGGATATCCTGTTAACGGAAAAATTGCACATTCAAGGGTACCGCGTAAAAAGACTGGATTTCCATTAATCCGTATTTGATTATCCTCCACTTTGAATTCTCGCATTCCGAAAACACTTTTGTAGGTATCCTCCACGGATTTTCTTTTTCCCTCCAGTCGCGCTGTAAGTGAATACGTAACAGGATTGAATTCGCTCCACAACTCCATCGCTTGGCCAACTTCGTATGAGAATGTAGCGCTATCGTTGGCGTTTCTAATAGTATGGTCCACAACCATTTCTGGTAATTGTTTCCCGCTCGAAGAGGTTGCAGTCAGAATCAATTTTCCCTTCCAGTTCTTACCTGATGTATTGCGAAAGTTAATTTTTACCTCTGCCTGTTTCTGGCTGATATTTGGCGAAATATTCATGGAAGTTATTCTTACTGTCGATAACGCACGTAACTCCATTTTACCTATGATACCGTTCCAGTTGGATTGCGTATGGTCGCTGATGCTGTGAGAGTTTACACCGACATCGATTACAACATCATTGTTCACACGGATACTAATCTGATGCTTTCCAGGCGTTAATTCATTGCTAAGGTCATAAACGTGTGGAGTCCCCAGGGAATTTTGTATTCCCATATGTTTGTCATCCACCCAAACCTGTGTTTCCCAGTGGCATCGCTCCAGGAAAAGCTCGATCGTTTTCCCATTCCATTCAACAGGAATGTTCACTTCTTTTTGATACCATGCCACGCCCCGGTAATATTTAGAGGGTGTTAGCCACATCGGAGGCTTGAAATTGTCAGGGGTCCGATATTTCGCCATTTGTGGATCTTTAAACCAGGTACTGTCGAATATATTACCTACCCACGGCGTTGCAAGGTTTGGGTCATCTCCATAATTATTTTCGGCGAGCGAGCCGGGTAACGAAATTACTTCCGTCAATTTTTTTGTATACCACTTTTCTGAAATACCCTTATCATTTGGGTCCAGACTTAAATTCCATTTACCATCGAGTGAAATTGTCGAAGCTTCGTTGTATTCTGAGAATCTCAACGCCAGTATGATTAATAGTACTGTTGCGGCAAGTACCGTTGCTTGGATAGAGTATTTCATTGTACTATTACTTATGTTTCAATTCACCGTTCACAAATTGGGAACGGCCGTTGTCTTCGACACTAAAAGGACTCTTGATAAATTTTTTGTGAATCAATGCGCCCTGGTGATTGATGTCGAGTTCCAATACATGATTAAATTGGTCTTGCGCTTTTTTATTTTCCCCAAGGCCCAGATAACCAAGACCCATCATATAATGGCAGTGAATCTGGTTCCTAACGGATAAATCCTGTTCAAAAACCAAAAGGTCGGGTAACGACACTGCAAAGTAATCGATCTCTACCTTGTCACTGAGGTGATCGGCCCCATATTCTATGAGCTTCCTAAAGAGTGCCTTCGCTTTTTCACTATGATCCAACTTTTGTAACGATAGGCCTATATAAAAGAGTTTGTCGGGCTGGGGATCGTTGTAAAAATGTGCTTGTCCCGGCTCTGTTTCTCCTTTGCAGCTCAGCTTATAGCATTCCTCTGCCTGCTCATGTTGACCCATTCGTTCATAAATGCATCCCTTTAGATAAAGGATGTCGTTTTCGCGGGTACCAAATAATTTTCCTTCACCAAGGTTAGGCGGAAGACCGTTCGATCGGGACGCTGCTTAAGAGCTTCAATCGAACCAATAAGACGTTCCCAGAAGTCCTGAATTACGAATAAGGGCCGAAATAACAGCAAAAGCAGAAGAAATAG
>CAMLER010000531.1 GCA_946478915.1 uncultured Chryseolinea sp. | reverse complement strand
ATCCGGCAATAAATGCAATCACAATCACCTTGAAAGTCAATTTCATAAGAGTTTAATTTTAGACGATGCGAGTGTGTCCCGAAAAGTTCTAAATGTAAATACGAAGCGCAAAACTAAGAAGTTTACAAGGTGACTCCAATGACTCAATTTTCTTAGTTTTGCATGTTATGGGTATACGGTCCTTCCTGGCAAAACCATTTGCATCCTACATTGCTTCCGAGACAAAGGTATGGTCCACCAATCCCATCCGATATCAGGAGAGGATAATGAAAGGCCTGATCGATAGCGCAAAAGGCACTCTGTTTGGTCGCGATCACCATTTTGACTCGATTAATTCGTATGATGACTTCAAGGAACATGTACCGGTCAGGGATTACGAAGACTTGAAACCCTATATCAGTAAGGTGTTGGATGGAGACTCCGACGTGCTCTGGGAGGGGAAGCCTGAATACCTCGCCAAGACCTCTGGAACTACTTCGGGGACGAAGTATATTCCTATCACCAAAGAATCTATACCCAACCATATCAACAGTGCACGCAATGCTTTGCTTGCGTATGTGCACGAAACCGGAAATGGAGGGTTTCTTGACAAGGGTTTAATATTTCTTTCCGGAAGCCCTGAGCTCAATGAAAAAGCCGGAATTAAAACCGGAAGACTTTCCGGAATTGTTAACCATCATGTTCCACAATATCTCCGCACAAATCAAAAGCCAACGTACAATACCAATTGTATCGAAGACTGGGAAGAAAAGCTTGAAAAGATCATAGATGAAACGTTGACGTCCAACATGAGCCTGATCTCGGGTATTCCACCGTGGGTTCAGATGTATTTCGACCGCATTCAGGCACGGACTGGAAAAAAAATTAAGGATGTATTTCCGGATTTCTCCCTGTTCGTATATGGTGGTGTCAACTTTGAGCCATATCGTGCAAAACTCTTTGAATCGATCGGAAAGAAAGTCGATTCCATTGAGACTTATCCTGCATCAGAAGGATTCATCGCTTATCAGGATTCACAAGTAGCCCAAGGGTTGCTTTTACTCGCTAACAGCGGAATATTTTTCGAATTCATTCCTGCGGAAGATTTTTATGAAGCGAAACCGCGAAGAATAAATCTTGAGGATGTGGAACTTAATAAGAACTATGCTTTGGTTATCAATAGCAATGCGGGCTTGTGGGGGTATTCAATTGGGGATACCGTTAAATTCATTTCTAAGAATCCGTACAGACTTTTGGTCACCGGTCGCATCAAGCATTTTATTTCTGCATTTGGTGAACACGTTATTGGTGAAGAGGTGGAAAAGGCGATGAAGGTGACAATGGAAAAGTTTCCTGAGGTAAGGCTGGCTGAGTTCACAGTTGCTCCGCAGGTAACCCCATCGGAGGGCCTACCGCATCACGAATGGTTTATCGAATTTACAAATCCGCCAAAGGACGTGGAGATGTTTTCGGTCGCGCTTGATAATGCCCTCAGGGAACTAAATGTTTACTACGATGATTTGATCAAGGGAAATATTTTACGCAAACTTAGAATATTAGAAGTGCGTCAAAACGCCTTTATAGATTATATGAAATCGTTAGGTAAGCTCGGGGGACAAAATAAAGTACCAAGACTTTCGAATGATAGAAAACTTGCCAACGAATTAGTTAAATTTAAACGTTGAAGATTGAATAAGAATTTGTTACTAAAATACCCGGGCCAAAGCATTATTACATTGGATTTTTTCCGTTGCAGTAGACCCCCCGTTTCAATTTCCGGATTCTCGACTATTGGCCAATTAAACTGAACTTCGAATCTTGAAAAAACGAATTGCCTTATTGGGATCTACTGGCTCTATTGGTAAGCAAGCACTTTCTGTGATCGCTGCTCATCCTGATGAATTTGAAGTGGAAGTGCTTACCGCGCAAAACAATGCCGAACTCCTCATCGAACAGGCCCGCGTGTTTAAGCCCAACGCGGTAGTGATTTCAAATGACGCACATTACCATCTTGTGAAAGATGCGTTGAGCTCCGAAGAAGTGAAGGTGTATGCGGGGGAAAATGCCCTCACATCAGTTGTGGAAATGGGAACAATCGACCTGGTGCTAACAGCCCTCGTTGGTTATTGTGGTCTGAAGCCCACCATTAAAGCAATCGAATCAGGGAAGAATATCGCTTTGGCGAACAAGGAGACCCTCGTAGTAGCCGGCGAATTGGTTACCGGTTTGGCCCGTGAAAAGGGCGTAAATATTTACCCTGTCGATTCAGAGCACTCAGCCATTTTCCAATGCATCACAGGAGAATTTCATAACCGCATCGAAAAAGTGATCCTTACGGCATCGGGAGGGCCCTTTCGCGGCATGAAGCAAAATGATTTGAAGAGTGTTACTAAGGCCCAAGCGCTAAAGCATCCGAACTGGGTCATGGGCGCAAAAATCACGATCGATTCGGCTTCCCTTATGAACAAAGGCCTTGAGGTAATTGAGGCAAAGTGGTTGTTTGGACTAAAAGCAAACCAAACGGAAGTGGTAATCCATCCCCAATCAATTATCCATTCCTTTGTACAGTTCGAGGACGGATCGATCAAAGCGCAGTTGGGACTCCCTGACATGCGTTTGCCTATCCAATTCGCGCTTTCCTATCCTAAGCGACTGAAGAGCGATTTCCCCCGGTTTAACGTAATCGACTATCCATCGCTTACCTTCGAGCCCCCGGATACGGAAACTTTTCGTAATCTTGCGCTGGCATTTGCGGCCATGCATAAAGGGGGTAATATGCCCTGCGTTTTGAATGCTGCAAATGAGGTTGCGGTGGCTGGGTTTTTGAATGATAGAGTGGGTTTTCTCGAAATGTCTGCAATCGTGGAACATTGCCTTGAAAAAATGGATTATATAGCCAGTCCAACATACGACGATTACGTATATACCGACCAGGAAACAAGAGTTAAGGCGCTTGAATGGTTAAATAGATAGGGTAATGCCCTTCAACGTTATCGTGATGGGAGTAAGCCGAAGGTTGGGCAAGTTGGAAAAAGTGAAAAATTAAATAAGGATAAGGACGAATGGAACTGGATTGGATGATCATGTTGGCTCAGATGCTACTGAGTCTTTCTTTTTTAGTCGCGGTGCACGAATTTGGTCACCTGCTGGCAGCAAAATATTTTGGAATGCGGGTTGAACAATTTTCAGTCGGCTTTCCTCCCAAAATTTTTTCTTTTAAAAAAGGCGAAACTGAGTATGCCTTAAGCGCCATCCCGCTCGGTGGGTATGTAAAAATTTCTGGCATGATCGACGAATCTTTGGACACCGAAGCCATGAAACTGCCTCCTCAGCCCTGGGAGTTCCGTGCTAAGCCGGCGTGGCAACGGCTCATTGTTATGCTCGGTGGGATCATTGTAAATGTTATCGCTGGCGTTCTGATATTTATTGGTATCACGTATGTATATGGGCAAAGTTATCTTCTGAATGATAAGATTAATGAGAACGGAGGGTACCAGGTGGGGCCTATTGGCGAAGCTATCGGGCTGAAAACGGGCGATAAGATTATTAAAATTAACGGTCAGGATTTTGAATACTTCGAGGACATAATCGAGCCAGGTACTTTATTGAGTACTAACGGTTCGTATACTGTTGACCGCGATGGTAAAATACTGGACATTCCCATACCGCAAGATTTGATTCAAAGGTTCAACAAGAAAACAGGCCTGGCGAGTTTTCTGGGGCCGCGGATTCCCGCCGTGGTCGAGTCCGTCCAGCCAAACTCTGTTGCCAGCCGGATTTTGAAGCCTGGTGATCAGATTGTAGAGATTAATGGTGTTCCCATCACTTACCATGATCAATTTCAGACGCAGCTCAAAGCCATGCAGGCTGATTCAACGTCAGGAAAATCTGACTCTCTGTTCTTGAAGGTGTCGCGGGCAGGAACAATTCTTTCATTTCAGGAATACTTCAAAGGGGAAAAAGTTGTTGGATTTTTCTCATCGACCGAAGGACAGTTAAAGAAACTTGAAAAAAATATCACCTAT
>CAMLER010000530.1 GCA_946478915.1 uncultured Chryseolinea sp. | reverse complement strand
TGGGATTTCTGGAAAGATCACCTTATACTTCTTTTGCGCGCGGAGGGTTTACACTTCCACGATCAATATATTATTACTGTCGGGGTCTACTACGTCATCAGGTACTTTCAGGGCTTGCAACGGCAGGAAATGGAGAAGAGCGAACTGACACTCAAGAACAGAGAGATGCAGATCTCACTGCTGAAATCTCAAATTAATCCGCACTTTCTTTTTAATACATTGAACTCTATTAACACGCTTATTGGGTCCAGCAAAGAACAGGCGCGTAAGGTTATAACGCAGCTATCAGACATCTTTCGATATGCTCTGGACTCTCATGGCGACCAAATGGTTAAGCTCATCCATGAGCTGGATTTCATCGATAATTACATTCGTATACAGCAAGTACGTTTTGGCGACAGAATGAAGTTTGTGAAACAAGTAGATTTCTCATGTTTGAGCGTGAAAATTCCGCCGATGATTTTGCAACCCCTTGTGGAGAACTCAGTGAAGTATGGCATTGCCCCCAAAGATGATGGCGGTACGATCGTTTTGACCATCAAACGATTTAACAATATGATCTATTTTGAGGTTAAGGATGATGGTCTGGGGTCTAATGCAAAAAAAGTAATGGATGGAACCCCTAGCGGCGGCGTTGGCTTAACCAACACGGATAAACGTTTAAAAAGTATCTTTGGGGCCGGATCCGGACTGCGGATCTTATCTAACGAATGGGGATACACGGTGAGCTTTTTTATTCCATTCGAAGACTCTAATCAAGAATCAGTACCAGTAAAAGAACTAAATAAAGCCGTATGAACATTACCTGCGTTATCGTTGACGATGAAAAATTAGCCCGCGATCTGTTACAAGAATACCTACAACAAATGCCTGATATCCAGGTATTGGGCGAAGCGTCGAAGGGAAAGGACGCTGTCGAACTAATCGATAAGCTGAAGCCAGACCTGATATTTCTTGACGTACAGATGCCTGGAATGACAGGCTTTGATGTTCTGGACGAAATTACGCACGACCCTTATGTGATATTTTGTACGGCCTACGATCAATATGCTATTAAAGCATTCGAAAAGAACGCAGTTGATTACATCCTGAAACCACTGGATCAGGAACGCTTTAAGCAAGGAGTCGAGCGGGCTATCAACCGGATGAAACTCGAGCAGAACAATGTGGGCGAGTTGTTGAGGAATATGAAAACCGAAAACAAGACGTCATACGATTCTCATATCTTTGTTCAAAAGTCTGAAAAGTTGCTTAACCTCCCCGTTGACGAGATTGTATACCTTGAGGCTTCGGGCGATTACACCATTCTTTCCACAAAGAATGATCAGTTTGTCAGCTCCTCCGGGATTGGCAAATTGGAGGAGATACTGAATCCTGAAACATTCATACGCGTTCACAGAAGTACCATCATTAACATCAATAGTCTGAAAGAAATTGAAAAGCATTTTAACGGCGGAATGGTAGTGAAAATGCTGAACGGCAAGAGTTTTCCAGTAAGCCGAACCTATGCAAAATTAATACGCAAGAAAGTAGTATAAATTTCAGTTCAAAGTAAAGCGGCGTGCACCCACGCCGTTACTTTTTTAAAGTGGAGATAGCCGTTGGCTACCGGAGTAGCGGAATTCAACCTCCATATCGTGAAGCGAAAAAATTTCCTTTAACTTATTCTCCATCTCAGTCTTCGCCTGAGCAATGAATTTTCCTTGCTCTCCATAACTTCTGGCATCTCTTGTGAAGGCATTCATGGCTCTTGACCGGTCGGCTGCATCAACCCAGTTCCAGACCCCGTTCTCATCCGTAAACCGGACATCTCCTGAAGGCTCCAAGGAAAGAAGTTTAGGTTGTGGAAGAGTAACAACTGCCCTGTTGGAATTGATATCCACCGTAAATTTTTGATTGAGATCAAATCCTGCTTTATCCTCAAAGGTTCCCTGAATATTTATTTTCTTGGTACTTCCCAGCCAGGTATTGGTCCAGTCATATTGATGCCTGAATTTTTGTGAAACTGTTGCCAGCTCCAGAATTGGTGTTTGCTGTTGAAGCACAACGGTGTTGTTAACAGTTATTTGAGGGGTGATCCTGAAAACGTCGGCGATATCACGCCCAATCTGCCTTGCCCCATCGTAAGTCTGCTGTGCGACCCTGGCCGGTATGTATACCAGCAATATGTACGCTGTTGCGCTGGTAACAATCAAGAAAACAATGATCAGAATTAGTTTCCTACTCGTAAACATCGCCGCAATTTTGCCCTTTAATTATTTCTTAGGTAACGAAAAGCGCATCCTTACCCGTACACGATCTTTAATGGGAGCTTCATTCTTTTTTGTAGGGCTCCATTTCGGTCCTTGTCGGATAAGGCGTATTACTTCATCATCACAGCCAAAACCGAGCCCTCTTACAACCCTAAAATCAGAGAGTTGTCCTGTCATGTCGATTGTGAACTGAACCGTGACCTTACCCTCAATCTTATTTTCCAAAGCCTGCTGGGGATATTGAAGATTTTGCTCCAGGTATTGCTTGAACATTCTCCGTCCACCCTCAGGAGCGGCCAATTCCATAACAGTCGGAGTCGATGGTTGAAATCCCACATCATCAGAAATGCCGACGACTACAACCTCACTCAATTCAGAAATATCGGGATCCAGTGTGACATTCAATTCATCCGAAGTAGCTTTAACTTCGGTGGTCGTGAATCCAATAAACGAAAACTGTAACGTGGGTTGACCTTCAACGGCGATCTGATAGTTCCCCTGCGCGTCTGTGACTGCACCTTCATTGCTGCCTTGAACAAGAACATTTACGCCTGGCAGACCTGTGCCATCCTCAGAAAATGTTACCTTACCACGAACGATCTTCCTGGCAGCATTATAGGTAACTGTCGGTTCCTTCGCTCCCGCGCTGCTGAGAGATTTTCGTTTGTCACTGGTTACATTTCTTTCGATTTCATCTTTTTTTAATGTCTCGATTTTTGCAGCATCCTCAAATGCTGATGGTGCCGACTGCTGTCCCTGGGAGTTTGCCGTCCGGGGCTCCTCATTAAGCGCCTGAGAAATTTCTTCGTCGATTAGATCGGTATCTTCTTTAATTTCGACGTCAGCCTGCTGATCGTCCGCTTGGGGGTGCTCCAGGACCTGTTCCGCCCGGCTACGGATGTCGGCAGAAGATTTTGCTGCCGGCGCCGGCGCAGCACTTTGCGGCATCTTTTCTTCCTCAACTTCAGTCGGCGAAGAGGGTTTGGACTGTATCGAATCAGATGTTGGCGGCAACGGTTGGGCTTGCTGCTCCTGGCTTGATTTTTCCTCTTTATTCAAAGCCAGATTTTTATTCCTGCCTTGTCGTTCATCAGAAATGAAGATGGTCAAGAAAGTAGATATAGCCAGAATAACTAACCCTGCGGCTATACGGATAGTCCACATCCAGGGTGTCACCTCTTTTCGAACTTTCCGGGCGACCTGTGCGCGCAAGTCTTCAATATCGGATTGAAGCTGACCCGAGTCAAGTGAATCAAGACCTTGCAGAGCGTCGGCCAGGAACGGATCATTCAATGCCTTTTTTTCTAAAGCATTCATTTGAGCCGGTGTCAGCTGGCCTTTCAGGTATTTATCAATATCGTTGCTATAATCACTCATTTTTTTCCATGCACAGCTTTAGATTTCTCTTGCCGTTTTGGATATAACTCTTCACCTTATTGTCATCAAACCCGGTGATTTGAACAATCTCCTTATAACATTTGTGCTGCAGGTAAAACAACTTCACACAGTGTTTCTGTTCCGTGGCAAGATGTTCCATGCATTTCTCCAATTTAACAAGATTTGATTCCATTTCCGGTTCTTCTTCTGGATGCGGAATTCCACCGTTTTCCATAATATCCGCAGAAAATTCCTGGAAATTCCTTCCTTTTTGGGCCCGTATCGCCATCAGGCAATGGTTTTTGGCCGTGGTATAGAGCCAACTTTTGAAATGAGCAATTTCATGCTCCTTTAGGCTATTAATCAATTTTTCAAAGATC
>CAMLER010000529.1 GCA_946478915.1 uncultured Chryseolinea sp. | reverse complement strand
TCTTTGGTTCACTGTTTGGAATTCTATTTGGCTGTTCAACCGTTTACCTCGCATTGCGTGCTGGCTTAACCGTTACGGCCTCAATTCCGATTTCTGTCATAGCGATTACGCTCGGAAGAAAATTTCTGAAGACCACGATACTCGAAAATAATATCATGCAAACAACCGGCTCGGCAGGTGAGTCGATCGCTGCCGGGGTCGCTTTTACGCTGCCAGCTTTTTTATTTCTGTCGCCTGGCGAAAATGGATTGAGTGTTGGTGAGGCGTATTTTGATTATTTGACGATTTTGATTCTCGCTGCTTTTGGTGGAATGCTGGGAACGATGATGATGATTCCACTAAGACGATCGCTTATCGTAAAAGAACACGGTGCTCTGCCGTATCCGGAAGGAACAGCTGCTGCGTCTGTACTGCAGGCTGGCGAGAAAGGTGGTGTATTCGCGCAGACAGCATTCGTCGGAATGGGAGTGGCATTTGTCTACGCATTGCTCCAAAAAGTTTTTCATGTCATCGCGGAAACTCCTCAATTTGTTACCAGCCAGGCAAACAAATTTTGGCCGAGCGCGGCAACGAAGGCCGAGATTACCCCGGAGTATTTGGGCGTTGGTTACATTATTGGACCGCGGATCTCCGGTGTCCTTGTGGCTGGTTCAGTATTAGCTTGGTGGGCAATCATTCCTTTGCTGTCCACGCTTATCTCTCCTGAAATCGCCGCGGAACAACTGGTAAAAATTGGAAATCTTGCATCAATTGCGAAAGAAGGCGCCTTTGGTTGGGACCCTGTTTCAAAAACGTTTGGAGACTATTCTGAAGCATTATACAGAGCCTACATTCGACAAATCGGAGCAGGGGCTGTTGCAGCCGGAGGCCTTATTACATTGATGAAAACTATCCCCACGATTGTGTCGTCATTCAAAGACAGCATGGGTTCATTAAAGGAGAAAAGCGTAGAGACTGTCACCCGGACTGAAGACGATCTTTCTTTCAAAGTAGTGATCATAGGAAGCATCGCGTTAGTTCTTCTCACGGTTATACTTCCAGGGATCCCTGGAGAAAACATCGTTCAAAAATTATTGATTGGGATACTTGTTGTCGTCTTTGGCTTTTTCTTTGTCACAGTGTCTAGCCGTATCGTTGGATTAGTGGGCACAAGCAATAACCCTATTTCGGGCATGACCATAGCAACGCTTATGGGTACTTGCCTTATTTTCACCAGCGTTGGCTGGTCCGGTAAATTTTATGAACCCCTGGCAATTGTGGTTGGAAGCATGATTTGTATTGCAGCCGCAAATGCCGGAGGTACTTCCCAGGACCTGAAGACTGGATACATCGTCGGCGCTACACCGCGTTACCAGCAGTTGTCCCTGTTTATCGGCGCGATTGTTTCATCGATAGCAATAGGTCTTGTAGTGAAAGTCCTTGATACGCCGACAGAAGAAATGCTGGCACAGGGTATAACTCATGCTATCGGCCAGGGAAATTTTCCGGCGCCACAGGCTACATTGATGGCGACGCTTACGCGTGGAATCCTTTCTTTCAACCTCGATTGGGAGTTCATTATGATAGGCGTTTTTATCGCGATCACGATGGAGCTATGCGGCGTCAAAGCGCTCGCGTTTGCGATAGGTCTTTATCTTCCTCTTGCGACCACATTGCCGATATTTATTGGTGGCGCGCTCAAAGGTTTCGTCGACTGGAGGGCTGAGCGCAGGGGAGAAGTTGTGCAAGACAACGACCTGAGCCGAGGCAACCTATTCTCAACGGGCCTGATCGCGGGAGGCGCAATAACTGGCGTTGTGGCAGCGGTACTCGGGGTATTTTACGCCGACCAATTGAGAAATTTGAGCATGGAATCGCCATTGGTAGGTTTGTTGGGACACGGTGGTTATCATATCCTGGGCACCTTGTTCTTTATAGCTATGATGATGATGCTATATCGGTTAGCGGTTAAAAAATCGTAGTCTACGACTCCTCAAGCAACTCGATTCGATGAAGAACATGGTCGGAACCGTGTTCCAGTTGGAGAATATGTCTGTATGGAGACTTGATACACTCGAAGATTTGGTAATCAGCTTCATTGATGTTCCAAAAGCGAGGTGCCGTTTCCAGTTCGGTTGAAGAAATATTTTTTTTCCTGGCAACAAAGTCCTGAAAAGAAATGGATCTGCACCGTGTGTCAGACAGACTGGAATTCATAGGGAATGGCAATGAAGAGATCGCTTCCAACAAAAGGTTTTTCTCTGCGTGATATTCAAAATATGAATTGTGCAGGCCGGAATAATATTGAACTCTCAAGCCAGTAATTCCCTCCAGGTGAAGCTTCTCTACGGTGTTCCGGGGGAGCGAATCTTCGATCGCAGTTGCAAGAACAAGTGGGGGAATCGTTCCATCAGTTACCTCAAGAACAGGTTTTTTACAGGCGCCCAAGGTCATCAGGAACAATGGGATCAATAAACCTAATGCATACTTCATAGGTCTATCGGGAATTCAGTTCAACAATTTCTCTCAGTGCCTGTAGTGCCTTTTTTTCAGCGTGTACAACCTTTCCGTCTGCCTGTATGATTGCGGTAAGATCATCGTAAAACGAACTGTTTTGAATTTTCTCATCCTTACTAAAGAATTTAAAACTTTCAAGCAGCAGTTCGGGCAGCTTTTGTTTATCGAAGGAGTTGTATTCCCGGATGGCTATGTAAAGCTTCTGTTCAATGTCCGTGTCTTCATCAAACATTCCTCCCATTTTTTGTTTTATCGTTGCCATTTCATACGGATCGTATGTTTCATCGGCATGGGACATATGCACAAAAAGAAAAAGTATGAAATCTTTGAACGTAGAATGTATAACCATAGCACCTGATTAAAGGTGAAAATAATAAAAAAAGGCCTCATCTTTTGGATGAAGCCTTTTGTATTACATTATCGGACTGAATTACATCATTCCACCCATTCCGCCTCCGCCATGTGGCATCGCCGGTGCAGGGTTTTCTTCAGGAATTTCAGAAACAACAGCTTCGGTAGTCAACAGAAGACCTGCTATCGAAGCGGCATTTTCCAAAGCAAGGCGGGTAACCTTGGTAGGATCGATAATACCTGCATCGAAGAAATTCGTAAAGGTGTTATCAAGCGCGTTGTATCCGAAATCTTTCTTGCCGTCGCGAACTTTGTTCACGATCACAGAACCTTCTTGTCCTGCATTTTCAGCAATGGTTCTCAAAGGAGACTCAAGTGCAAGGCGAACGATGTTCACGCCAGTAGCCTGATCTTCGTTTGTGATACCAAGGTCAGATGCATTCTTGATCGCCTCGATCGCACGGATGTAAGCTACTCCACCACCAGGGACGATACCTTCCTGAACAGCGGCGCGAGTTGCATGCAACGCATCATCTACACGGTCTTTCTTTTCTTTCATTTCAACTTCAGTCGCAGCACCTACATAAAGGATAGCTACTCCGCCTGAAAGTTTAGCAAGACGCTCTTGCAATTTTTCCTTATCGTAGTCAGATGTCGTTGTATCGATCTGAGCTTTGATTTGAGCCACGCGGCCCTGGATTTCATTCTTCTTACCGGCACCGTTAACAATTGTAGTATTGTCTTTGTCGATGTTGATCTTTTCAGCGCGACCAAGCATATCAAGAGTTGCGTTCTCCAGTTTGAAGCCCTGTTCTTCAGAGATCACTTTACCTCCGGTGAGGATAGCGATATCTTCCAACATTGCTTTTCTTCTGTCGCCAAAGCCAGGAGCTTTAACAGCAGCTACTCTTAAAGCACCGCGAATTTTGTTGACTACCAGCGTTGCCAATGCTTCGCCTTCAACTTCTTCAGCGATGATTACAAGGGGTTTGCCGGTTTGAGCAGATTGCTCGAGCACAGGAAGGAGCTCCTTCATGCTGCTGATCTTTTTATCATAGATCAAAACGAAAGGCTGATCCAGATCCACCTCCATCTTTTCGGTGTTCGTTACAAAGTAAGGAGAGAGGTAACCGCGGTCGAATTGCATACCTTCAACAGTCTTTACTTC
>CAMLER010000528.1 GCA_946478915.1 uncultured Chryseolinea sp. | reverse complement strand
GCACATGAAGCTCTTCCGTATGTTTAGTAAGTGAGATGTAAACTCAAACGAATTAAGACGTATGAAAACAGAATCTCCTCCCACCGACACACCTCAGTTTGATTTGAAGCCACTATCAAGAGACAGTGTTGAGACTGCTTTGGAAAAAGCGGAACATTATAGATTGTTGAACCAACCAAGGCTCGCCGAAAGTATTTGCCTGGATATACTGGAAGTGGATCCGGAGCACCAACGGGCAAAGGTTGTGTTGCTTCTTACGCTGACCGATCAATTCAAGCAATCCTCCAGCAGGGCGTCCAAGCAGGCACTTGACCTCGCCAACAGCCTGAAAGACGAGTATTCAAAAATTTATTATACGGGAATTATACACGAACGTTTAGGTGCGTCAGCACTAGCCTCTTCATTGCCTGGTGCTGACTTCGACGCTTATATGTGGTATCGCGAAGCCATGCAGTTTTATGAGAAAGCAGATGAGGTAAACAAGGGTGATAACGACGATCCTGTCCTGCGATGGAATACGTGCGCGAGAATCATTATGGAATCTCATCTTAGGGAACGGCCAAGTGAGGACTATCAAACGATGTTGGAGTGACGGGAAAAGGTATCTGCTTAATGCAGATCCCTCGTCACTTCCGATCCTGAACCACCCCTGAGAATATCCAGGTCGGTACCCAGGTGAGCTTGCTGCACATGGTCTACGTAAAATTTTACATAACCCCTTGCCGTATGCGGCGCTGGAGGAGTCCATGCTTCTTTTCGTATCCTTAGCTCTTCGTCACTGATGTCAAGGTGCAATTTTCTGTTCTCTACATCCAGCTCTATCATGTCGCCGTTTTTGACAAGTGCCAACGTTCCGCCTATTGCTGATTCGGGCGAGACGTGTAGCACCACCGTGCCTGCAGCTGTCCCGCTCATTCTGCCGTCTGAAATGCGAACCATATCCAGGACACCTTTCTTTAATAGTTTTTCAGGCAGGTCGACGTTTCCGACTTCAGGCATACCAGGATATCCTTTTGGTCCAACTCCCTTAAGAACGATCACACACGTTTCGTCGATATCGAGATTGGGGTCATCAATTCGCTCGTGGTAATCCTCCATGGTTTCGAATACCACGGCGCGCCCACGGTGCTTCATTAGCTTGGGAGTAGCTGCCGACGGCTTAATGATTGCGCCATCAACGCTCAAATTGCCTTTGAGGACAGCAATGCCCGCTTCCTTCTGAAAGGGTGCATCCACTTTTGCAATCACGTCAGTGTTATAGCACGCGCACTCGGTATTGTTTTCTCCAATAGTTTTTCCATTAACCGTTATGACATCATTGTGCAAATATTCTTTCATCTCCCGGATTACAACGGGGAGGCCACCTGCATAATAGAAATCTTCCATCAGGTATTTTCCTGACGGCTTCAGGTTTACAAGCAACGGAATTTTGCTTCCAATTTTGTCAAAGTCCTCCAGGTTCAAATCCACGCCGATCCGACCTGCGATGGCCAGGAGATGAATTAGAAAATTTGTGGAACCTCCCACAGCGGCATTGATCACAATCGCATTTTCAAAAGCCTTCCGGGTTAAAATTGTTGACAGCTTAAGATCTTCTTTTACCATTTCGACTATTCTTCTGCCGGCTAACTGGGCCATCACTTTTTTGCGTGCATCCACAGCCGGAATCGCTGCCGCGCCCGGTAATGTAAGACCTAGCGCTTCCACCATACATGCCATCGTGGAAGCAGTACCCATGGTCATGCAATGACCGTTGCTCCTGGCAACTCCGATCTCCATCTCCATTATTTCCGCATCGGAAATATTTCCCACCTTTTGACGCTCTTTGATCTCCCAATTAAATGATCCCGACCCAACGCACTCTCCGCGGAATCGGCCGCTAAGCATCGGTCCACCGGGTACGACTATCGTTGGAAGATTGACACTGCACGCACCCATCACCGTGGACGGAGTGGTTTTATCGCACCCCGTTAACAATACAATTCCGTCGAGTGGATTTGCACGAATAGTCTCCTCCACGTCCATGCTGGCAAGATTTCTAAAGAGCATCGTCGTTGGCCGCATCAGCGTTTCTCCCAACGAAGTAACAGGGAATTCCATCGGGAAACCGCCAGCTTCGGCAATTCCTCTCTTAACCAACGCTGCAAAATCTCTGAGGTGGCTGTTGCACGGCGTCAGCTCTGACCATGTGTTGCACACGCCGATGACAGGCTTGCCTCGAAAATAATCGTCCGGGTAGCCCTGATTGCGTAACCAGGAACGATGGACGAATCCCATTTTATCAGATTTGCCAAACCAATCGGCGCTGCGTAGTTTCTTTTTTTCTGTTGACATTTTTATTTTCTGCTGGTCTAAGGATAAATGAAAGTTAATGAAATCTTGCCATCATCGATGCATTCATGGAAGGCCGTTCATCACTTTTTCTGACGATCACCGTTCACAAGCCGCCAGATCCCGAGTGGATTATCTTTTTTCAATTCCGGTGGCAACAGTGAGTCAGGGAAGTTTTGATAGCACACAGGTCGGGTGAATCTGTTTATAGCTCCGGTTCCGACAGAAGTGGTTCTGCTATCCGTCGTTGCGGGAAAGGGTCCGCCATGCACCATCGAGTGACAAACCTCTACGCCAGTAGGGTAACCGTTAATAATCAGCCTGCCAACCTTTTGCTCGAGGACTGACACAAGATCGGCATACTCGGCAAGGTCCTTATCGGTGCCGTGTAGCGTAGCCGTGATGTGACCCTTCAGATTACGGGCGGCTTTCATTAATTCCTCCTTCGTATTTGCCGTAATGGCTAATGTGGAAGGTCCGAATACTTCCTCCTCAAGTGTATGATCTTTCAAAAATGATTCAATAGATGCATGCAGTAAATGAGCAGTTCCTCTTCTTCCGGATTCTGCAGGTTTGCCCTGAGCAAGTGTTTCTACTCCCGTCGCGGTTCTCAGTTTTTCAATCCCTTTTTCAAAGCTGCCATGAATTCCGGACGTAAGCATTACACCGGCGTTAATTCCTTTAAATGTGGAAGACAATGCGGTTTTAAATTTTGAAGCGTCATCTGACTCCGGAAGGAATACCAGTCCGGGATTAGTGCAGAATTGTCCTACCCCTAGTGTAACTGCGGCTGCCAGTTCCTCGGCAATTTTTTCTTTGCGTTCTTTGAGTGCATCCGGAAGAATGAATACGGGATTGGTACTACCCATTTCGGCGTATACCGGGATGGGTACTGGTCGTTTCGCGGCTTCGTCGAACAACGCTTTTCCACCCCTGTATGATCCTGTAAAACCTACTGCTGTAATCGAGGGATGTTTAACGAGCGCCAACCCTACCTCATTGGATCGACCGTTGACCATAGAGAAAGTACCTTCAGGCATTCCGGATTTTTTTACAGCGCGCTGAATCGCTAACCCGACGAGTTCACAAACTCCCGGATGCGCTGGATGTGCCTTAAATACCACCGGACAACCTGCTGCAAGTGCAGAAGCAGTATCGCCGCCTGCAACAGAAAAGGCAAGTGGAAAATTGCTGGCACCAAAGACAGCAACAGGCCCGAGTGCGCGCTGCATGCTCCTGATATCAGCCTTCGGCAATGGCTTCCGGTCAGGGTCTGCCGTATCAACACGAGCGTCCACCCATGAACCTTCGCGTAAAAGTGATGCAAATAGTTTCAACTGTCCAACGGTACGGCCACGCTCTCCTGTCAACCTTGCTTCGGGCAATCCTGTCTCCACCATACAACGCTGGATCAGTTCGTCCCCCAAGGCAATGATTTCTTCTCCAATATTTTCGAGGAATTGTGCTTTATCCTTTCCACTTACATTGCGATAGGTTTGGAAAGCTTCACTGGCGATTTCTATTGCACTGTTAATTTCTTTTTCAGTGGCCTCATAAAATGCGGGTTCCAGTTTTTCACCAGTTGCTGCATTTTCTCCATAGAACTTTTCTTTCCCCTCAGCTGATAGATTTTGGCCGATGATGTTTTTTCCAGTCATTCTTAAATGTGTTTAAGTGTTTAAGTGTTTAGGT
>CAMLER010000527.1 GCA_946478915.1 uncultured Chryseolinea sp. | reverse complement strand
CTTTGTTCACGATTCCATGGCGGTTCAATTGGAAGTCTCCATCATTTGGCGCTGCATTTCTTCAGGCGTCACGTCTTTGATGTGCTTTGAAATGATCCACATATGACCAAATGGATCTTGTATTCTGCCGGCGCGGTCTCCATAGAACTGGTCGGCTACGGGAAAAATTGACCTGGCACCAGCTTCAATTGCTACCCTCTCCAATGTATCCACATCTTCTACATACAAATTTAAAATCACCGAAGTGCCTCCCAGCGTTTCCGGGCTTCGGTTATAATCAGGATGTTCTTCCGCCAACATAAAGATGCTATCGCCGACTCGCAACTCGGCATGAGCTATTGTGCCATTTGGATCTGTCAATCGGGTGTTTTCCGTTGCGTCAAAGATCTTTTTGTACCAATCAATTGCCCTGGCCGCGTCCCGCACGGCTAACATGGGTGTCAAAGCACTAAAGCCTTTTGGAATGAACTTTGAATTTTTCATAGTGGGAAGGTATAAAAAATTGCAGCTGTTTGGATAATCCTGTTTACGGTTCAAATTGAATTTTCCAGATCACATTACTAGCGTCGTCGGCAACAAGCATGGCGCCGTCTGGTAGGACGGCAATCCCCACGGGTCGTCCATATACTTCGTTTTCAGCCATGTCGGCGATGAAACCGGTAAGGAAGTCTTCAGGCGCGCCAGGTCTTCCATTTTTAAAGGGCACAAACACAATTTTATATCCAGAAAGCTCAGAACGATTCCATGAACCATGCTGGGCTACGAACGCACCTCCCCGGTACTTTGTTGGGAAACTTTGCTTGTCATAGAATGCAAGGCCGAGTGAAGCGGTATGCGCACCAAGTGCTACGTCAGGCACTATCGTCTTACTGACGAGGTCTCGTTCCTGGCCCTTAAGCCGAGGGTCCTCATTGGGACCGAAGTAAGCGTAAGGCCAACCGTAAAATCCTCCATTTTTTACCTGCGTCAGGTAGTCAGGCACGAGGTCGTCTCCGAGTTCGTCGCGTTCGTTCACCACTGTCCATAAATCATTTGTTCCGGGCCTCAGACACATACCCACAGGGTTGCGCAAGCCACTTGCAAAAATTCGTTCACCGGTTCCATCCAGGTTTACTTCCAGGATATTTGCCCTTCTGACTTCATTTTCCATCCCATGTTCCGCAATATTACTGGCCGAGCCAACAGCGATGTATATTTTTGAAGTGTCGGCATTAGCAATGATATTGCGAGTCCAGTGATTGTTGTATCCTCCAGCGGGAAGATTAACGATCTTTTTTCCTTCAGCCTTTATTTGGGTTTGACCAGCATTGTAGGGAAACTGCAAAACTCCGTCTGTATTTGCCACGTAAAGTAAATTCCCGATCACAAGCATCCCGAAAGGTTGATTGAGATCTCGAAGCAAGACCTGCTGAACTTCGGGACTGCCATCGTTATCTTTATCTCGCAACAGGGTGATACGATTGGCGCTTTCTGAGGTATTCTTTGACTCCGCTTTTCCAGAAATTTTTTCGGTCACCTTTTTAATTCCCTTAGCTTCTGTATTCGCTTCTGATACAAGAACGTCCCCGTTTGGCGTCACATATAACCATCTCGGATTTTGCAGTGAGGTTGCAAATTTGGTCACCTTGAAACCCGCTGGTGCGGACGGAGAGCGATCATCGGGCCAGCCGAGCACCTTGCTATAATTCTTTACTGATTTTGTAGCATATGGGGGAGGTAGCGTGTCATTGGCGAGTTGAAACGACGCAGTGTCACTCCCGGGAATGTGTGCTTCACCACCTCCGCCTGAACCGCATGCTGCGCATATCACCAGGGTAATTGCTACGACATTGTGAAACAATAGTCTGGTGAAGGATAGCCATATCGTTGTTAACGGCTGCATGAGCATCACTATGCGTCGGCAGATGAGTAGCTTCCAACTTTCTTGTGATTTTTATGGCCATTGTTAGCCTTGAGTGGATTAACTGGCAACTTATGGGATTGAGCAAAGCGCTCGATCGACAAGTCAAACAATCTGTCCTTGACCACCTTTGGAAGCAAGCTTTTCACCGCAGATTTCAATCGTGTGGAGAGATTTGTGTAATGTTCGATGAATGCGATCTTATCGGCTTCTGCATCAACCAAAACATACTCGGGATGTTTAAGCGGGAATTGCAGCGGTTCAAGCTTAAGCCGGGCTGATTTATCACCCGGGTTTTTCGTATGAGTAGCATCCTGACCAAAACCAAGATTTGAAATCAGATTTTTTTGGGGTTGAATTGTTAGTCCCGAATTAATACGCCGCACAAATTCCCACTGATAATCCCACGTAATCGAAGGATATAGAAACGTTCGTTCAAATACCCATAGGAAATAATCGTATTCGTACTGTGAGCTAAAGCTGTTCTTAAGATAACCCAGGTCCTTGATCTTTTTATAATTGGACATTTCATAATCATACAGATCCCATGCGCGGCGCCAGCTGGCCCATCCCCAGATATTGTTATGATTAGAAAAAGAGTAGGAGTATTCGTTAGAACGTTGATGTTCGGATACAAGATTGGTTCCGGTTATGGCCATTATCCTTTTATCATTCCGATATCGTTCAAGCAATTCCGTGCAAAACGGGAAAAAGTCGTTCGATGGATAACAGTCATCCTCCAGTATTATGCCTTCTGGCTCATTTTCAAAAAACCAGGTAATGGCACTCGATACACCACGTCCGCACCCAAGATTCTCATCCCGGAAAAGTGTTTTGACTTCGCATTCCCAGTCCACAGCTAAGGCGGCTTCACGTGCCAGGCGACAATTCTCAAATTCATTCTGGACACCTACGCGAGGACCGTCTGCCGCCACGTACAATCGCGTCGGTCTAACTTCCCGGATTGCACTAAAGACTTGTTTGGTTACCGAAGGCCGATTGAAAATCAAAAAAAGAATGGGAGTTGTCAACGGGACCTTTGCACTTTTCATGGTTATACCTGAGTTTATGGTTTCGGCTCGTGTAGAGGATTATCCCCAACTTGTTGGCTAAATATGAAGACATTCAATCCTACAACAATCCCCCAAATCCCACAGCCTATCGTCGTCCGGGGATTAGATGCTAAGCCGGGCTTACTTGCTAAAAAATAATGCCAACAAATGGTGGCGTTCATCTCTCGCTAGTGCAAACTGCTAAATGGATGACCATCCCATGAGGTAAGTTGATAATTGATTATGCTTCCGCGTATTGATCCCGGTATTGACGCACCAGATCATGAGACCCCTTTAGCAACGACTTCTGTCTGAGGATTAATTCATTAGCCTCTGAAGTGAGGGCGGTGCTAATATCGATTGCTTCAGAATACGCCTTTTGCGCTGCATCCTCGCCAAATTCACAGGCGGATAAGATTGACTTCGTATCTTTTCCGCTAAAAGTGGCTTTGACGTCCATCCATGCATGATAGATTTTTCCAGGCACTGTTGTGTCGGTCGCCGGTTCTCCGCCCAACCGTGCTACTAGGTCTGATAGTTCTCTATTATATTCATAGCTTTCTTCAATCATGCGCGAATAAAGTGTCCTTAATTCGGCTTCCGTAGAATCCGTATTTTCCATCGCCTTTTCATACCCTCTTATCCGATCGTAGTTAATCTTGATCAGATCATTTAGGGTAGCAACTGTGTCGGTATGTATTTTTGATTTTTCCATGATTATTTGGTTTTTCGCCTTAGTTAGGGCACAAAATCATGCCATTAGGAAATAGGGACACTCTTATGACGTTCTATACCTAAGTTGTCAGTCTTGTGGAGAAAATCCCACGAATGTGCAAATTGGACCGCTTTTTTTTCGAAGCGCAAAATGGCTTTTGACAGAAGATTATGTTATACCGGGGATTTGGGATAGCAGGGGGGAACTTGTTTATAAAAATTTGGTTACTTTTCTAAGGAACTGATTAAATTTTGAAACTAACAAAGACTAATGCGGCTTATTGTTATTTTTTTCTTAGTCTCCCTGGTACATTTTTCGTTCGCTCAAACACCCACCCGTCCCGCTGCCGTACTGACGCCGCAG
>CAMLER010000526.1 GCA_946478915.1 uncultured Chryseolinea sp. | reverse complement strand
CGATCTTGTCACCCGGCTTCTTAAGCCATGATAAAACGGTCGCCTCTGTTATGCTTTCGCCCATTTTTGGCATTATGAGTTCTACCTGCGCCATTGACAAAATATTTAGGGAGTAAAGGTAATATTTTTAGAGAAATTGATTTTTCAAGCCGCGGAATCACGTTGTAGAAACTGTCTTAATAGATTCAGAGCTGCCATTGAAGCAAACCGGATATTAAGATTCCTGTCTTTCGAAAGCTGGAGCTTTTTAGACACAAGCCGGTCTTTGTCTGCGCAGGCGATCCAAACCGTACCGACCGGTTTTTCTGGGGTGGCACCGCCAGGCCCCGCGATACCACTTGTAGCAACACCTATATCGGTCTTGAATTTCAACCTTACCAGATTTGCCATCTCCCGAATGGTTTCGTCGCTAACGGCTCCAAATTGATTTAGCGTCTCTGGTTTAACGTCTAATTGCGCCATTTTAATTTCATAAGCATATGGAATTATGCTGCCTTGGAAATACATCGAGCTTCCCGGTATTGAGGTAATAAGATGCGACAAGTATCCACCCGTACAGCTTTCAGCTATAGACAATGTGAGTCGTCTATCTAAAAGCATCTTGCCGACAGCGGCCTCCAATAACTCGTCACCGTATCCATAGATATACTCGCCGATCAGGGCATTAAGTTTAATTGTCAATTTTTCAGTCTCATCATGTAACGACTCCAAAGAATCGCCAATACCTGTCAGGCGTAGCCGTACCTCGCCTAATCCCGGCAGGTAGGCAAGCTTGATGTGAGGCGGTAACGATTTTTCCCAATTGGATATTTTTTCGGCCAGGAAAGATTCGCCTAGCCCGATCGTTCGTATCACTTTGTGAAGAATCGTCGGCGTCTTGAAAGTTTGTTTCAACTTAGGGATGATCAAGTCCGACATCATCAGTTTCATTTCATGGGGAACACCGGGCATGGAAACAAACACCTTTCCATTCCTTTCGAACCACATACCTGGTGCAGTTCCCACCTTGTTTGTAATCTTTTCACAACATACCGGAAGCGCAGCCTGCTGGCGGTTCACCTCCGTTAACTCCCTGCCTCTGCTTCGGAAAAATTCGGTGACATCGGCCAGCGCTTCTTCATGTATTTTAAGTTCACAGCCAAAATATCTTGCCAGGCAGGGTTTGGTCAGATCGTCACTGGTTGGCCCCAGTCCACCCGTTATAAGAAGAATATCCGCCCGTTTCTCAGCTGCTGCGAATGCTCTCAGAATGTCGTCTTCCTGGTCACCTACCGTGGTCTTATGTATGACTTTAATTCCAGCTTCACCAAGGGCCACACTCATCCACTGTGAGTTCGTATCTAAGATCTGTCCATAGAGCAATTCGTCGCCAATGGTGAGCAGTTCTGCGGTTATTATCATGTTCAAGTATAAAAAATTTCACGCAGCATCCAACGTTATGGAGTGCATTCCGGTCATACCATACAGAACTGTGACAGAAATCTGTTTGTTCGCCCGACCTGCAGGGGGTTGATTAAGAAATTTGGTTGAATATAAAACTTAAATGTGATGAGCCTTGTAAGAAAAATTCAAAGCGCGAAGTGGACATTGTTAGCGATGGTCTGCATTATCTACTTGACTACTTCCTGCGATATTCTGGAACCCGATAATGATGTTGTAACCCCATCGGCCGAGATCAAAGAGAAAGAGATAGTCGTGTTGGCAAACAGCCCGTCCTTCATTGACCTTAACTCCAAATTGAAGATAAACTTACCCGCCCGCGTAGCCATAACCTCGCAGCCGCGATATGGGGAATTGACGGATTTGGGCAAAGGGTTACTTCAGTATACCCCGTCTGTGGGTGACAACCATGGACGCGATGATTTTGAGTTCACCTTCTATACTTCAAACAACGAAATAATTAAAAAGGATACGATGGTGGTTATCATCGAAGATGATTCTACCAATTTGCCGTGCGACATCTATCCACGCGCGGACTATGTCTATGGAGTAGATAGAAATCCAGTTCTCATCGATGTTACCCAAAATGATATCATTTGCGGAGGACCTGTTAACCTATCACTGTTCCAGCCTGGAACCGAATTCCCTCCCCGATTTGGAGACGCGGAAATTGTTGGAAACAAGATCAGGTATACGCCTGGCGGATCGTTTCAAAGTTCAGATATAATAATTTATAAGCTGACGGCAAGAATGGATACTGCCCGATCTGCCTACGGTATCGTATACATCAAAGCAGATTCTTCGTGCAGTTTTGCTGTGGGTGATGATACTTTCATCTTCAAGAGCGATAGCCTGGATAGCGCAAGGTTTCTCCCGGTGTTTGCCAACGACTCTTTGTGCAGCGCTGTCAGTAAATACAGTGTTTATTTGAAGTCTTTGCCTAAACGCGGCACGGTTTCACTTTCGAACGAAGGGTTTACTTACACCGCGCGCCAGCTTGAAGTAGTTCCTTTTGATGATCATTTTGTTTATGAGGTCTGCAGGGATGGTGTTTGCAAATCAGCTGGCGTAAAGATCGAATTTCTAAGAGACTCCGTTTTGTCATGCAATATAAAAGCAAGGCTTGATTCTCTCGATCTTTCAAACAGCACTATTCCTGAAATGTACCTTGGTGTGTTGGAAAATGACTCCATCTGCGGTGACTTGGTAAGTCTGAAAATATTGAAGTTCCCAGAGTATGGTTTCGCTACCGTGGACGATAAACGCATACTCTATCGACCTGATACGTTCGTTGACAGAAATGTAGAGATAGAATATGAAATCTGTAATGCCGATGAATGCAGTAGAGCCATGGTTTACATCAAAAGATCAAATTAATATGGGCATTCATCTTCCTATAGGATGGGTAATCTGATTATGAATGCCTAGCCATTACGATATTTTTCAATCATGTAAATCAGGGGATGCAAAAGGACAACGCATCCTCTATGATCTTTTTAAAGGGAAGCTTATGGGCCTATGCCGACGATATACCAGAAGTCGGGAGGAAGCACAAGATGTATTACAAGAGTCATTCATAAAAATTTTTAAAAACTTCGACCAACTCAATAACCCCGAAAAGCTTGAAAGCTGGATGAAATCAATTGCAGTCCGAGAAGCCATTAACCAGTATCACAAAGGAAAGGTTAGGGAACTGACAAGCATAGACATCGACTCTGTATCGAATGAGATTCCCATTTTTCAAACATCTATAGAACATCTGACAGATGAATATCTGATATCGCTGGTCAATGCTTTGCCAGATGGATGTCGAATTATTTTTAATCTGTTCGCCATCGAGGGTTATAGCCATTCTGAAATTGCAACGATGCTTCAAATTTCCGAGGGAACGTCGCGGTCGCAATTTTACTATGGGAAACAGTTGTTAAAGGAAAAATTGAATTGCCAAAATATTCTGCACTATTATGAAAAATTCTCCTGACCGCCCTTTTTATGATGAGTTTGAGAAGAGAATTGCATCATATTCTGAAACGCCCGATGATGTAGTTTGGAAGAATATTGATAATGTGCTTCGCCCAAATCGTATAATAGTCCTTATGGCGTGGTGGGACCGGGCAACCAGCGCCGCTTTGATTTCGCTGCTTCTTGGCATTGCCTTCACATCTTTGCAAAATAATTCACTGCAACCTGAGTATAGCCATAGCGTTATCGACCACCCACTAGCTAACACACCGAAGAATCTGGATGCGGATACAATGAGGGGGGCACGTGATTCAATGCTTGGACGTTCCACGGTTCCACCTAAGAAGGATAAGATTCAAATACCTGGTCTATCATTAAAACGATCTATTGTGAGTGAGCACGTCAGGTCGAATCGCGCGCCCGACCATTCAACAAAGATGCAGATGGAAGCGGTAAATGGATTCACAAGTTTTGAGCCAGCTGAAATTCCCATGGAGCCAGCTTCCGTAGATTCGTTGTTACAGGCTGAATTTGTCCAACAGACACCCAGAGAAAAGACCGAAGAAGAGACGTCATCAAAGAGGTTGCCGTTAAAAAAGCTAAAGATTTATGCAGCTGCAACGCCGATGCTGA
>CAMLER010000525.1 GCA_946478915.1 uncultured Chryseolinea sp. | reverse complement strand
CAACACCAGTTCTTTTACCATAGCCAGCCCGATACCTGTTCCTTCCTGGCTTCGCCCGCCTTCGTTATTGACGCGATAAAATCTTTCGAAGATCCTTCCCAGGTGTTCATCAGCAATCCCTACTCCCGTATCAGTAACGATTAGCCTGACCGTTGCGTCTCGTGCTACAAGCTCAACGGAAATCCTGCCCGCCTCAGTATACTTGAACGAATTAGAAATAAGATTCATTACGATCTTTTCCCACATGTCAGGGTCAAGCAACACCGGAGACACCCTATCATCAATGGAAACGTCAAATTGGATTCCAGCAGATTCGATCGCAGACCTGAATGAACTCGCAAGATCTTTTGTCAATTGTCCGACATTGACATATCGAAGTGTTGTCTCCAGCTTGCCCGCTTCGATCTTCGAAAAATCCAGAAGCGTATTTACCAGCTTTTGTAATCGCAGCGTGTTTCTTAACGACGTTTGTAAATGATCCTTATGATCGTTATGCAGATAGTCAGCCGTTGTAAGCACTTCCGCCAGCGGACTTGTCATCAACGTTAGGGGTGTGCGGAATTCATGGGAGATATTACTGAAGAAGGCTGTTTTCGCCCGATCGATCTGCGCTAGTGATTCTGCCCGTTCGCGTTCCTTCGCCAATGATTGAAGGGTATTGAGTTCGCCCGCCACGATCTTCGAAATTGATTCAAAGAAACCGTTGTAATCTTTGTCAGATCTTCGCCGCGCACTAAGGCCGCCAACCAAGACGCCAAGCATGTTACCGTCATTTCCCTTTAGCGGAAGGATCAACGCTTCCTCCGGCTTTTCAGGCCAATAGGTGGTAGGCACGCTTTCAAAGTATGACTCCAACGACCCTACCAATTTTGAAACGCCATTTGCAGCAACCTCCTCAAGCGGCCAGTCGCGCATTTCGTTTGGATTAATGAAGCTTGAGTTTGCGCGAAGTTTGGGCTTCCCTGATTCAAGTTCATAAAAACAGAAAAAGGCAATGTCTTTATGTGCGGCCTCCAAAACTTCTGCAGCTTTGATGAAGACTTCTTTTTCTGTCGTTATACCGCTAATGTTTTCCGTTAATTGTTGGAGAGTGGCACCGCGCCTTTCGTTTATTACCCGATATGTTGTTTCAATTACCGCGTTAAAAATTCCTTCGACCTTGCCTGATTCGCCGTACACCGGAGTGAAAGTGAAATCGAAGTAGCATTCCTCCGTATAGCCATGCCGCTGCATCGGCAGGAGCGCGTCTTTGGAACCGCCAGGGATACCTGTAAAAGCCTTTTTAAATTGAGGTTCAATATCCTTCCATATCTCTGGCCATACCTCGATAGCTGTTTTCCCAAAGGCCCACGGATGTTTACCTCCTGGAATCGGGCTCCAGGCTTCATTATACATAAGCACAAGATCCTCCCCCCAGTAAATGGCTATAGGGAAATTGGAATTGAAACAAATACTAAGAGCAGACCGAAGGCTTTGAGGCCATTTATTAGGTAAACCAATTGAGGTTCGGGACCAATCAATGGATCTGATCAGTTTCAAGCCCGGTCCACCCTGACTTAGGAAATTGACATCCCAGGAATCCAGTTTATCCAGCATGGTTAAAGTCTTAATTGTAATAGATCAACTGCACACATTGTATTTGATTAAAAATTGGTCTTTGTAAAAACAGTTTTTCTGCTGAAGAGTTACTAGGTCGGTGGGAATAGGTGTAGGGTGAAAGGGTATAAAAAGGTATAGGGTTTAAGGCATAGGTGTATAGGGTAATGACAAGAAGGAAAGTACTTATACTTCTAAATCTCTATATGTCTGATTTAGGCACGGTAGGCCTACACCTGCATGACAACAAGAAACAATTAACGTCGCTATGAAAATAACTTTTACCCTCTTTTTTTCACTTTTTCTCTGTTTCGTGCATGGACAAGAAATCACCAGAGATAGCTTAATAGAGATGGATCAATTAAAAAAAGAACTTCTCTCTCTGCGTGCGGAAGTGGACAACATTCAAATAAATCTGGGCAAGTCTGAAAAACATTTTAAGCGCGGAATCGTTGTTGCGACCATAGGCTATTCTGTTACCATCGCGGGCGGTCTTATGCTCGGCCGAAAACATGACGATGTCGGTAAGGCATTGCTTATTGCCGGTGGCGCTACTGGTATTACCGGCACTATACTCATGGTGGATGCCTTTAAGTTCCTGGGCAGAGCATCGCGGAAAAAATCGCCCTAACCGTCAACGGTCAAGCCAGCATTTGAAATCATGGATGCGCTCACGGCTCACAATTAATTCCTGTTCACAGGGTTGATTGAGACGTACCTGTAATTTTGAGCTGATCAATCCTTTGATCTCCTGGACCGCATCAAAATTTAGAATGTATTTCCTGCTAATACGGAAGAAATGCTCCGGGTTAAGCATATCCTCCAACTCCTCAAGAGTATGGTCAATGAGTGCCTTCTTTCCGTCACCTTTTCCCACGAGGTAAACATTTTTCCCATCGGCGAAAAAGAAGGCAACGGTATCGATAGGCTTATACTGGAGTTTGTTGCCAGATTTGATGAGAAGCCTTTGCTTATACTTATTGTTTGAACTGCCGATAAGTTCTTTTAAAGCTTTAATGTCTGACTCCGTTAGCCGAGTACTGGTATGGTACACTTTCCGAGCCTTTTCAATTGCCGAATGAAGTTCGACTGCCTGAATGGGCTTAAGTAAGTAATCGATACTATGTTGTTTGAAAGCCTGTAACGCGTACTGATCGAAAGCCGTTGTAAAAATGATCGGCGATTCAATTCGAACTTTGTCAAATATTTCAATACTCTTTCCGTCTGCCAACTGAATATCCATAAACACAAGGTCCGGCTGCCTGCTGGAAGAGAAGTAGGAAATGATGTCTTGAACGCTGTCAATTTGTTGCACAACCTTGATTGACGGATCGCAGTCTTTGATTAGCGATGTCAATCGTTCAGCTGCCTCTATCTCGTCCTCAATAATTACTGCTTCCATTTCATGCGGAATCGATTTCGACCAGGGGTATTTTGACAATGAATTCATTTTCAGTTTTAGTAATCTCCACAGCCTTGGTACTTAAAAACTCATAACGGCTCACAATGTTTTTAAGTCCAACATATGAAGACGGATCTTTTACCTGTTTTTCTTGCAGGTTATTAGACACGCTGATCAATCCATTTGACGAGGCGATCTTAATTCTTAGCGGAGACTTACTGGAAACCACATTATGCTTGATTGCATTCTCGATGAGCAACTGTAACGTGGCAGGAGCAATGTGAAATTTGTCGGTATCGGCGGTGATATCTTTGATTATGGAAATGTTTTCGCCGAACCTTATTTTCAACAAATACAGGTATGAATCAATGAATTCGAGCTCTTCCTGCAAAGAAACGATCTTGCGTTCCTGACTGAACAACAAATAGCGATAGACGGTGGAAAGTTGTGCAATAAATCGGGCAGAGGTATCTGCATCCTTGTATACAAGATTGGAAAGTGCGTTAAGACAGTTGAAGAGAAAGTGAGGGTTGATCTGATTGCGCAAGGCTTCAAAACGGGCCTCGATACTATCTTTCTTAAACTGCTCGGCTCTTACTTCCGCATTCTTTGATTTTTGCAGAAAAAAATAGATCGCGTTGATACAATTGAGAAACAGGTTTACGCGGAAAGCAAACGCTACAATGAGTTTAAAATGCTCAGCGTTCCAGGCAAGCTCACGGCCAAGTATCAAATACACCGAGAACAATCCGACAAGGGCTGAAATAATGGAATTAACCTGACTTAAAATAAAAAGGATGATCAGGGGATGTACTTTTCTCCTGGTGAGATCTGAAAGCCGATCCTGAACGCTTTCGACCAGCCTGTTTAGTTCCCAAATTACCAGGATAACGACGAGCAACAACAGAAACAGAAATCCAGTCGGGACAGGAAAATCAAAGAGCCTGTCACCCATCACCCAAAGGATGTTTACCAAGGAATAAGTTGCCAGCAGGATGACAAAAAAGTACCTGTATTTACCCCGGAACATGGCTGGCCACAGTTAA
>CAMLER010000524.1 GCA_946478915.1 uncultured Chryseolinea sp. | reverse complement strand
ACCAACAGCTTCAACATGGTGCAGTGTGGAAGGAGTTCAGCTTGCGTACCTTCCTGAATCTTCGGAAGATCTCAAAGAAACTATCAATTCATTCCTGGAAAGACATTCGGTCACACTCAGTGATATAGATCTTGTGGCTAGCGGAATGGCTGGTTGCAAGACAAAGGATCGATTACTTGAAGATCTGGAAAGTAAACTGCTTGCAAATACTCCGCACGTTTATTTCAAACACCTTTGCGGCGAGTATTGCACTGCAACCTCGTTTGGCATGTGGCTGGCTGCTTCTATTCTAAAAAAGCAACAAATCCCGGAAATTGTTAAAGCATCGAATCATAAGTTCCCAGATCAAATTGGGACGATCCTGCTCGTTAATCAGTATTTCGACAGGAATTATTCGCTTGTGCTGATGAGGGCTAGGAGTTAGAAGTTAGAAGTTAGGAGTTGTGCTGCCACGTGCGGTGCTAGTTCGAAAGTGTGGGCAATTGGAAAGTTTGTAGCCCTTTGCGAAACTCTGCGTGGTTTTTCCTCTGCGGCCTCTGCGATTAGGAAAGTATGGGTATGCCCTATCGAAACAGATGGGCCTTATAGAGACACAACGGACTCGGAGGACAGTGTGCTTGCCTGAAATAGGTTGACCGAAAATTGAAGTTAAATTCACTTTAATTTTTGGGATTATGGCCAAACCAGAACAAATCAAGAATCAAAGAGCCGAGCACTTAAGGAATCGCTATTTTAGTGAGGAATTTAAGATTAAGAAAGTTCGTGAGATAGAACGGAACTTATCAACAATAAAAGAGGTGACCAAAGAGTATTGTGTAAGCGCTACTTCGGTCTATCGGTGGATCTATAAATTTTCTGCCATGCGGAAGAAGGGCGTAAAACAAATTGTGGAAGCCAAGAGTGATACACGAAGGTTGGGGGTGATGAAAGATGAGATCAAGGAAATGCATCAGCTGGTTGGGCAGAAGCAGATTGAGATTGAATTTTTAAAGAAAATGATAGAGCTGGCTGAGCTTGAGTACGGGATCGATATTAAAAAAAAATTTGGTTCCAAACGCTACGATGGTTCTGGGTCAACCGGCAAAAACACGGCTTCAAAATGAATGCTATTTATCGAACCCTTGGGGTTAGCAAACAGGCCGTTCATCAGCGGCTAGATCATTATCTGCACCAGATTGATGAGCAGCAGCAACTCATTCCTATAATCGATCAGATCCGCAAAGACCATCCCAGCCTGTCAGCACGAGAGATGTATTTTATGATAAATCCTACTTGCATGGGAAGAGATAAATTCGAGGAATTTTGCTTTGAAAACGGGTTTAAACTAGAAGTTAAGCGCTCATTCCGCCGCACTACTAACAGTCTAGGAGTAACCCGTTTTGATAATCTACTGCTGGATTTGGAAGTAAATACCATTAACCAGGTCTGGGTAAGTGACATCACCTATTATGAACTTGGATCGGATTGCTATTACCTAACTTTCGTAATGGATTTACACAGTCGATATATCGTCGGTTATAGTGTCTCTAAGACCTTATTCACTGAACATACTACGTTGCCAGCTCTGCGTTTAGCGTTGAGATTCCGAAGGATTTTGGCAGGCTTGATTTTTCATTCTGATGGTGGGGGTCAATATTACAGTAAACTATTTCTTGCGCTCACGCAGCAGTATGGCATCCTGAATAGCATGGGAAAAAACGTCTATGAAAATGCCAATGCGGAGCGAATCAACGGCACCATCAAAAATGATTACTTACAACACTACTGTCCACAAAACTTTCCTGACCTAGTCGTCAAAGTCAAAAGAGCAGTAACGAACTACAATCTTAGGCCACACAGTATGTTAAACAGGCAAAGTCCATCTGCCTTCGAGGCACTTATCCACAATTCAACAAAAGAAAAAAAGAACCAAAAAAAGAAAAGCTATAATAATAGTTATAATTATGTATAAAAACGGTCAATGCTATTCAGGCATGGTCAACTTATAACTCATAACTTATCACTCATAACTCTAATTCTTGTTCCAATAGATCTTCAGGTTGTGCGATGATCGTCCTGCAGCGATGATCTCCTTCTTTCCATCTCCATCGAGATCAGCGATCTGTAAATCCTCACATGCCATTCCGTTGTCATCGATCCAGTGCTCTTCCCAGACTTTATAATCTGCATCGGTTGCTGTAAAGATCTTGATTCCTACCTTAACATCTTTGTCTGGTTCTCGCCATCCCACGACCACCTGGGTTGCATTAGTACCTAATAATGGCGCGACGGCCAACGCATGACCTTGGTTAAGCGATGTAGTGAGCACAGATTTATCAGTACCCGATGTATAAACTGCCAGTGAGTTTCCGTGCATTGGCTGAACACCGGCCAGCAGCCCGGTACCCTGTCGGCCGCCCCCTACGCGTACCTCGCCAAAAGGTGTTCCTTGAGTGAACCACGCACCTCCTGACTTTGGTGACCATTTTGTGCCGTCAAAGCTTAAGATCTTTACTCCTTCCTTTCCTCCTATATAAAGTAGCTCACGATCTCCATCAGGAATAAGATCCATATTGTGCGTGAGGTGCATCGTTGAGTCAACAAGCCTGAGCTTCCAGGGAGATCTCGGGTCTTTGGGCATCTCATAAGAGAAAGCCCTTACACCCTTCCCCTGCCCATCTTTATTTCCGCGCCCATGCAACGGGAGCACTACTAGCTGATACTTCCGATTAGCAACCTGCACCCACCGCATGCGATGGACTGTAGGTTCATGATGAAGTTCTACGGGCATCCATATCTTGGTTGGATCGGATGGTCTTATCAAATAATGTACAGAACCCGATTTTAAAGTATCAGATGTTTCGCCAGGATTCCACTGTGCTCCTACTGCAACTTCTACTTTTCCATCACCATCGATATCCCGGGCGGCAATACACACATTGTCAGACGTAGTAAGATTTTCAATCATCACAAACCGCTTCCAATCCCCGTTCCGGTACCACACGAATTGTTTCTTGTCCGCTAGAAGAATATCTGGTTTTTTGTCTCCATCCACGTCGCCAATAGCGATGCCGTATCCAATTGCTACATTATTATCGAGAAGTTGGGCTTCAAATTTTGGATCATCGGAAAACGTACCAGCGATTCCGATTACGAATGGAACTAAGAATAAGGTAAGCATGTGGTTTTTTTAAAATCAATTTAACTATTCCCACAAAATAATTGAAGGAGTTAACACACATGCGGCAAAGTGATGATTGTCAACGGCTCAGGTATAACCTCCACCCTAGCACCTGGTCAGCGCTTTCTTTAACCACAAGCACCTTAAAGTGAACTATGCCGTGGCTTTTTGTTTCCTTGACAAACGCTCGGAACTTTGATCCACCTTGAAACATCTTTTTTGGACCGGCAGCGGAAATTTTTTGAGGAACATTGTACACGTGTTCCCGAACTCTCTTTCGATTAATCCGAACGCTTTTTAACAGAATATTTAACTCGCGTCCATGACCGGACGTTCCGCCTGAGACTTTGTTACTCGGATTTGAGGTTTTCTTGAGGTCTTCGCCTTTTGTAAACAGAACCTTTCGTCTGTTTTCAATCGTATTGCCGGCCGACGTTACTTTAATCTGTCGACGTTCCACTGCCACCAGCGAAGGGTCGCCTAACAAACAAAACTGCGCCAAAGTTTTCAGTTCATAAGGATCAAGATCTGGTCCCGAGTTAAGGAGAAATTCCTGTTGTGCTTCCAACATTGCACGTCCAGTTGATGCACCTTCCAGCACTTTCTTTATGAAATATTGTGTGATAAGGTCCGCAAGTCCCTCTGAGTCTGAAGGACCGTATGCAATGGTGCTGCTTCCCATAAAAGCAATCGCCTTTTGAACCAGGTATTGACTTGAGATACTCAGAACATTGTTGCCAGTACTAACAGGGTCGGCCATCTGGGCTCCGTAACAACACTCTGCCGCTACCACTGTCCCTGGAGTAATCTTTCGTAACAAATCTTTAGACGATAATGCAATCGGATAGTCATTTCCTTCCTGGCCATAAAAATTGGGATCATCGAAT
>CAMLER010000523.1 GCA_946478915.1 uncultured Chryseolinea sp. | reverse complement strand
GTATTGTTGTATAGCAGTCAATGTGATCGCATGATTAATTATTGAGGATAGCAAAATGAAAAGGGAGTTTGCAGATTGGTGCGAACTCCCTTTTTGAACCAGAAACTCACTAATCAAATTGTAGACACGAATCACGATTGTAGCACTTCAGCACAAGACTGGAAGACGCATTTATTTCAATCGAGCCGACCGATTACTGTTTACCTGATCACCGGTGACCTCTTAAAAGTTATTCCTCATCCGTTTCGGTGGCAGCCGAGATATTAATATTGCTCTCGGCAATTTCTGTCAAAAGTTCATCTGTCTCTTTTTCCTCTGCAAGAGTTTCTGCAAGGATTTCAGCAACATCGTCGCGGCCTAAAGTTTTTGCTAAAGTAGCAAGACCACCGTACGCGGCTATTTCATAATGTTCTACTTTCTGGGCGGAAATGATAATTCCGACATCCCTTGTAGCGGTACCTTTTTCTGTTTCGTCGATCACAGTTTGACCTTCCTCTACCAGACCTTCCATTGCTTCACATTTTTTCGCCTGCGCTTTCTCTTCCAACAGCTCGAATACTTCTTCAAGTCGTTCGACATGAACCTGAGTTTGTTCAGTATGGGTTTCAATGGCAGATTGAAGTTCTTCAGTAGTTGCAGCTTTCTGCATCTTTGGCAGTGCCTTCAATAAGTGCTTTTCTGCCCAATAAATATCTTTTAGCTGATCTACAAAAAATTCGAGAAGTGCGGACTGATCACTTTCCTGTGCTTGACCGGCAGTTCTCTTAGCGGTTTTTTTTGATGCTGTTCTTGGCATGGTTTCAATTTTTAATGTTAGACGTAACAAAGACCGAATGATCTTTTACGTGTTCGTGTAAAAATTGTACCATAGTATCTATGCGCATGCTCCTTTTTAAAAACTGCGGAGACGCAAGTAGCTTTGGCTAAAAAAAAATCAGCAGAACGGTCTTAAGGAAAAACTCCGTTTCTAAATGGGTCTAAATTTCCACAGCAATAATCAATTGTGGGAGGAGATTACCCCGGCAACTGGCCCGATGTCAAGCTCGTGCTTTTGAGAGTCAGGATGAATTTTACTTCTTCCTCTTTGTATGGCTTGCCATCTGAATGGAATATATCATGAAACCACAATGAAGGTTGGCCGTCATACGTGACGCTCCACGAATCCCAGGGAAACGTCGTTTGAGTTTTGCCGGCAACAAAGCCCCAGCAATACGCTCCGACATTGTATCTTTTTAGTACCGGAAGGATTCCTTCGAAGGTACTATTCAACCCTCTCGCCATATATTCGGTACAAAGTATGGGTCGGTTAAATCGGCTGAGAATTTTAATTCGCCGTTCCATCTCTTCCGGACCTTCATAGTTATGGAAGGTAATGATATCTGATTCGTTGAGCATAAAACGATCAAGTGGTTTGACTTTTTCATCACACCATTCTCCAATCCAAACACCTGCAGTCAACGGCTGGGATGGACGAACTGATCGCGCCCAGGTAAAAGTCTTTTTCAAAAGTGTTAAGCTGAGTTCGCCTTTGTTGGGCGGTTCATATTTTACGTAAGAGCTGGGATTGGTATTGTCCGGCTCATTAAAAAGATCCCAGCTGTGAATTCTTGGGTCGTTTGCAAAAGCTCCAATTACTCCCTTTACATAAGACTCAAGCTCGTCGTGACGACTTAAATCAGCCAATATTTCTGCTCCAGGACTTTGCAACCAACCTGAATTATGCACACCCGGTAAATACTCGCGATGACCTATTTTTGGATGAGGATTCCACACACCATCAAAAATAACAAACATAACTCCCAGGCCGTGTCGGGAAGCAATAGTAAGAAATTTCTCCATCCGCTTCGTCAGCCCTACAGCATCGTGCTCCCATAATAAGTGATGCAGAAATACGCGCAGTGTATTAAAGCCTAAACCCTCGGCCCACTCAAGTTCGCGTTCAATAGTCTCCGGATCGAATGTGTCTGCCTCCCACATTTCAAGTTGATTTACAGCGGTAGACGGCGCATAGTTGCATCCAAGGAACCAACCATTTTTTTCGTACCATTCGTTGGCCCTTTCGCAAGACCATTTAGAAGTAGACATCGTATTCTTAGGGTTAATCAAAAAGTTAAAAGTGTCTGGGATATCAAAAGCTCGAAAAATCTGAGATGGCTTTTGGGGTTAGGATTGATAGCGTTTCGCTCGAAATGTCTGAAACTTTCCCTGTGCTAAATTTTCTCAAAATCAAAAAAACTTACACTTACTATAAATCCATTTAATGCGTTTTCAATAACCTGCAAAACCAATCAAGTAAGGCTATTTATTTCCCCATGACGAGGAAAGAAATTCCTCGGATAGAATGGGTGACACACAGTCCCTAATTTTCGGATTTTAGCGAAATGTAACGTTTTGACTGCAAAAATCTGGGTAAGACATGAGACCCTCCCTTCTGGCACCAAATTAACATGATGTGTTAGCCACCGCCCAATGGGCGAACAGTTAACCAACATGCATATGAACGACTTCGAAGGAATGGATGTGATTTGTTTCTCACACTTAAGATGGAATTTTGTTTATCAGCGACCTCAGCACTTAATGTCTCGCCTGGCAAAAACCAATCGTGTATTCTTCGTGGAGGAGCCTGAGTTTGATGACGGAATATATTATGACGTTGCGCAACAAAACGAAAACCTCTGGGTGATAGTCCCACACCTGTCGCGCGCGATGAATGAATCAAGTGTTATCGCACATCAAAAGGAATTCTTGCAAAGACTGCTTACTAAAATGAGTATCAAGCAGTATGCAACGTGGTATTATACTCCGATGGCACTACTAATAAGCGATCAACTGGAACCACGCATTACTATCTATGATTGCATGGATGAGCTATCGGCGTTCAAGTTTGCACCGCAGGCGTTGAAGGATCTCGAATATAAGTTACTTGGTAAGGCTGATGTCGTTTTCACAGGCGGACAAAGCTTGTATGAAGCCAAAAAGAATCAGCATCATAATATTCATGCATTCCCGAGCAGTATTGATTTTGATCATTTTGTTCGTTCAAGACAAATGAATTCTGATCCGGAAGATCAGGAGGCTATTCCCCATCCAAGGTTTGGGTTCTATGGTGTGATTGATGAACGAATGGATCTTCGACTTTTAGAAGAAGTTGCCAGGGCAAGAGAGGGTTGGCATTTCGTATTGATCGGACCCGTCGTAAAAATAAATGAGAACGATTTGCCTCGCTGTGAGAATATTCATTACCTGGGTAAAAAGGAATATCGTGACTTGCCCTCCTACTTGTCAGGCTGGGATGTTGCCATAATGCCTTTTGCTCTTAACGAATCAACACAGTTTATAAGTCCGACAAAAACACCGGAATATCTTGCCGCTGGTAAGCCGGTAATTTCAACACCCATACAGGACGTGGTTAATCAATATTCCACCGTAGTCCATTTTGCAAACAAAGCAGACGATTTTGTCAGAATTGTAGAAGAGGGTATTGAGAATAGCGCCGATTGGTTAGCTAAGGTTGACAAAATATTGGCAGGAAGTTCCTGGGACAAGACCTGGGGGCAAATGCAACGGATAATAGAAGCTGCGTTGCAGAAAGTTCAAAATAAAAATGATTTAAAAGACCTTCAAGAATATGTTTGATTATATGATCGTAGGGGCGGGATTCGCTGGTAGCGTACTCGCCGAGAGGCTTGCCACAGTGGCGGACAAAAAAGTATTATTAGTAGAACAGCGTGATCATATAGGAGGAAATGCCTACGATTACTATAACCATCACGGAATTCTGGTCCATAAATATGGACCACATATATTTCATACGAATAGCAAAAAGGTATTTGACTATCTCAGTAATTTTACACAATGGCGGCCGTACGAACACCGTGTACTTGCAAGCGTCGATGGTCAATTGGTTCCACTTCCTATCAACCTTAATACAATCAATACGCTCTATGGCTTAAACCTAACCTGTGATACGCTGCAGGAATTTTATAACGTGAAAGCGGAAAAAATTGATCGAATAAGAACTTCGGAGGATGTGGTTCTCAGCAAGGTTGGTAAGATCGGA